>MNXK01000187.1 GCA_001872165.1 Anaerolineae bacterium CG2_30_58_95 | reverse complement strand
ATTACCTGCGCCAGCTTTTCGAGTCGCTCGGCTTTTCCAGCGTCGAGACTTTCATTGCGAGCGGCAATGTCGTCTTTCAAGCAACAACGGAAGATGTCGAAATTCTGGAAAGAATGATCGAGTCCAAGTTGCGAGAAGCCTTGGGGTACGACGTCGCCACGTTTATCCGCTCCGAGGCCGAATTAGCCGCCATTGCGGATTACAAACCTTTCCGGCAAGCCGCACTCAATGGGGCAGCGGCGCTCAACATTGCATTCCTGACCGGTCCGCCCGACGAACAGTCCGCGCAAAAGTTGATGGCGTTGAGAACGCAAACCAAGGAGAAGGGGAAATTCATTAGTATATTTACGGTTATTTGAGGTAGAATTGTCCGCAATTCAGATATGGAGAAAAAAAATGAACAAACGCACCACTTCCCTTATCAGCATCCTGCTCCTGGTTCTATTGGTAGGAGCGTTCCTGGCGGCCTGCGGAACGAGCCAGACTCCCGCCGCCTCTACCGGCGGTCAACCCGCCACGACCACGCTCGACGGCCAGGCGCTCCTGCAGGAACGCTGCACGGTTTGCCATAACCTGGACCGGGTCACCTCGGCGCATAAAACTACTGACCAATGGACGGCCACGGTTGAGAAGATGGTTGGCAACGGCGCGCAGCTCAATGCACAGGAAAAGCAGACGCTGGTTGATTACCTGGCGCAGACCTATCCATGATCTAATAGTGAAGCCCTCCCGCAACCAAACGGGAGGGCTTTTCTGGCGGAGAGGGCGGGATTCGAACCCGCGTTCCCTTTCGGGAAACACGCTCTCCAGGCGTGCGCGCTAGGCCAGACTACGCGACCTCTCCAGTGCGCTCCATCCTTCGGAGCGGGGCAAATTATACCATGCGAATTGCCGGCAAAAAAGCAAAACCCCCGAACGGGGGCTTTTGTGACCGCCCGGGGACTTGAACCCCGAACCGATTGATTAAGAGTCGTTCCCGGATATTTCCACTGCTTCCATATAGTTCTATTGCCGCCATATATAGGGGTTTTAACTAACTCTTACCGCCATATATGGGGGTTCCTTTCTGAAGGCATCATTTTGACTGCAATTTGACTGCAACTGGCGTAAGCAGCTCTTCGATCCGTTCCGCTGCCTCATCATCCGAATGCGCCAGGGAGTGACCGTATGTATCCGTGGTGACGCTCGCCTTAGAGTGTCCCGCCCGCTTCTGGACCGTATTCACCGGCATCCCCATATCCAGCAGGAACGACAGCGACGTGTGCCGCAGGGCATGGAAATTGATATCCGGCAAGCTGTTCTCCTTGAGCAGACGCTTGTAATCCGCATACATATTCCGGCTCGACATCGGCTTCCCGATCGTGTTCGGAAAGATAAGATCGTTCTCCACCCAGAGAGCCCTGCTTGCTTCCTTCTGCAGCTCCTGATGTTCCCGGTGCATGGCCAGCCGGTCCAGGGTTCCCTGACCCAGCTTGATCTTCCGGACGCCTGCCCTCGTCTTTGGCGGGACCAGCACGCTCCCATCCACCTTCTTCACCTGCAGTTGCCGTTGGATGTGCAGATGGCCTTTCGTCCAATCCACGTCCGACCACTTCAAACCGAGCAGTTCGCCCTCGCGCATCCCGGTCATCAGCGCCATGTATATGAGCGTACCGTAGCGCGTGCCCGTCGTCGCGATGATCAATTGTTGGGCCTGCTCCTCGGTCAGGATATGCCGTTCGGTTTGCTCCACCTTCGGACGTTCCACTGCATCCGCCGGATTGCGCCCCAGGATACCTTCCTTCACCGCCTGTTTCAGCACCGCGTGCATTACCGTATGGATCATCTGCACCGTGCGCGCACCCCGGCCTTCATCCTTTTTCGCCAGGTATAACTGCTTCAAATGCGCCGGCTGGATATCCTGCAGTCGTATTCCCCCCATCAGCGGTAGGATGTGTTGCTTGGTCAGCGCGCGGTACTGGCTCACCGTCTGCGGCCTGCGGCTCAGTTCCTTGCCGTCCAACCAGCTTTCAATGAATTTCGCCAGCGTTATCTGGGTTCCCTGGAACGTCAGCCCGTTCCCGATCTTCGTCAGCGTTTCCTTGATCCAATCCCGGCATTCCTTTTGGGACTTGCTGTACTTGGTCAGGCGTCTACCGCTTATGCTGACCTGGGCGCACCACCGACCGTCTTTACGATGGTAAATGCAACCTTCGTTGTTGCCTCGCCTTCTAGCCATATTGATTCCTCCTTTCTGTGACTTTGGAGATCCAGAATGGAGGAACGAGAAATGATGCTTGTGCTATTCGACTGGTAAGGTTCAGATACGGAGTAAGTAGATTGTACCCGATTAAGGCACTGATCTCATGAACACCCGTAAGAAGCTGTCTGTCATTGTCATGATTGTACTTAGCGCGCCCGAAGACTGAATGGGTTTTCATTTTGCGCCGCTTTTTCATTGATGTACCGCTCTAAGTCCTCGGGCCTCACTCGCACTGCACTGCCCATTCGGACAATGGGGATGTCGCCGCGTTTCATCAGAAGATAAGCAAAAGAAGTACTTACCCCGAGCATTGCTGCGACTTCTTTTCCTTTCAATAACCGTACTTCCATAGCATATTCTCCATAATACTGTGTTGTTATTATATAGAACTAATGTTCGTTTGTCAAGCAAGATTTTGTCTACTGTGTCTATACGTTATTCACTTTACAATAAAAGGGCGTTTTTCATCGTTCACCTCCTTGAATGGCATTGCGGAAACTATGATCCGGTGATAAATTGTGGACGTCGAGCTGTTGGGTGCCCCCCTCCCCCAGCGGCTTGATGTTTTTAACGGGGAATAGATATGGACATTCTTTATCTTTCCCGCCGTTCACGCTTTGCCCGATGGGCGCCAGGACTGTCTCGACCGCCCGCTTGAGCAGGGTTTGATAGCGTTTAACATCCACGTAGCGCAGGTCCGGTGGTTCTGGTACATCCCACGCACGTACCCCCGGTTTTCCCAGCGTGAAAAGAAATCGTACGCGCTGCCCGGGCCGCACCACTTTCCCGTCTTCCTGCAGTTGCCGCACCGCCCGCGCCGCAGGTGAGGGGGAAGAATACTCGCACAACTCCCGGCTCAGTTTTTGCGACACCAGTAACTTCTCCAGAGGCACACGCCCGGCTCTCAGCGCCTCCATTTCCATGTGCACAAAAGCCAGAGCCTTTGGGTAAACTTCCTTCAAATGCTCCGCATCCTCGGCCTTTGCCAGGATCTCCATGATGGTCATCTGCGTCTTAGCGATGAACGGAGGAGTATCCCTGCGCCTGCACTCGATTCCGCGCACTTTGATCGAGCCGTCCTGGAACACGCCAAAATAGCGGTTCGGCACCGGCACCCGTTCATTCACGCGCGATGGCAGGAACACCACCCATCGGTAGACGCCATCCAGAGAAATGGGAAGGCCGGTCCGTTCGGTGATGTCAGCCAGCAGGGCTTCAAAATCTGCCGGGGTCTTGCAGCCATCTTTGTGCACCCACAGCCCATCCACGTACATGTGGAGGATCTCATAATCCAGGTCTTCAGCTGCTTCCTTGGCGCGCAGGAGCGCTTCGCGACCATAAGCGGTCACCGCTTCATGGGCCTCAATCCGCCCGAAGCGAGCGTTCTTGTAACCCAGATACCCGAAGCAGGTGACGAGCAGCCATTTCTCTGCGCTTACCAAGGCCTGATAAGTTGTCCTCCGACAATCCCATCGGTGGAGGGTCAGGAGGGCCGACTTAAGCGCCAGGCGCTTGTTCAAGAGCGGAGCCAGCGTCATGGGGACGATCCCCGGTTCGCCGGGAGCAGGTTCGAGATCTGTTCCCGCCCTCGGCACTTCCGGCGAAATATTGAATCTCACCATGATGCCCGGATACATCGAGACGAAGTCGATTCCGGCCACGTCGCGGTGCAGGCCGATGGTTGGCTGATAAACCATCCCTCCCATGTCCGCCCGGAGGAGGTCCATAGCCGTCTTGGGCGTCTCCGCTTGATGCTTATGCCAGGGGATGAGAATGCCTTTCTGGAGGGCAGTGACGAATTGCATTGACGAAATCCCCGTACCCGGAGATAACCGGGCAGCATCCTGGACCGGCTGGCGGGTGACACGCGCCATCTCCAGGACACCCTCCAAGCCATAGTCATTCCAGAGCATGGCATTATGCTTATCCAAGTGCCAACGTCCGCGCAACTGCACCTGCCGGCCGCGGTAGACGATCTGGCCGTACGAGAAGTAGGTATGCTCTTTCCGTTCGACGACTGCTTGGTTTTCGTCTCGGTTCAAAGGGAGCGTGGTCCCGCTCTCTTTACAGATTTTCATCAGGAAAGGCATCAGCCAGGTATCGCCCCAGGAAGTCAGGATCAGATCGGGGTCGTAACGACCGAGGATGTGATGGAGGCTGGCAAGCAGCGGGGTCGTTTTTTCGAGCGGCAGGGAATACCGGACGCGCTCGTAGGCGACGGTGATCGCCTTCGGCTCTCCGTGCGCCGGGTCGCAGTCCGGTTCGAGCGACAGGAGGCGCAGCGGCGCGGGAGCGGGGTCGAGCTCCCAGGGGGTGTCGAGCGGTACAATGCTTATCACCGTTTCTCCCCGGACATCCAGCCGGCAGCGCGCCAGTGGAAAGACGTTGAAGGCTGCGGCATAGCGCAGCGGCAGGGAGATGTCGGCATCGTAGTAGGTCAGGTCAGGGAAGGCAGCAACCATTTTTCGGAACAATTCATCCAATCTTGCGGACTGCAGGACTTCGGCAGACAGGACGGTGACCATCCCCTGGAATACGTCACGCCGCTCCGTGCGCGACAGGCGGACGGGCACCTCCTGCGCTTCCAGCCACTTCCACAGCTCCCGCAGGCGTGGGGCTTCGTCTACTCGCTCAGCCCTGCGCTCGGGGCCTGCAGCGTAGACTGCCGCGGCAAAGTCCTGAACGAAGCGATAGCGCTTCCCGTCCTCGCCGATCAGCCAGAGGGTCAGGTTCGTCTCATTCGGGTACACGTCGAACAGCCAACCGTAAATCGTCTCAGTCATTTTTGTCGGGAGATGAGTTCGTCCACTTGCTGACGAAGCCGCATGACTTCCTTGTGCTCTTCCAGGAGCATCGAAAGCAGGAAGACTTCGAAGGGCAAGGCATGGGAGGCGTACTGCGCGGCAGCCAGGTGCTGGCGGGCGCTGGTAAACAGGTCGTCCAGAGCCAGCTGGTCCGAACGGCGCAGGGCGCGCCGGAAGCGGGCGAAGGAGTCTTGCTCTTGCAGGAAGACCTGCGTGGCGGAAGGCAGGGTGCGTCCCATTAGAATAACCTCATCGGTTCAGGAGCCGGCGCTGCCATTTGCACGAAGAAAGTATCCACTGCCGAAGATTGGAGAAGGTCCAGCATTTCCAGGGCGGCCTGGCTTGGAACGGCCGGTGGACGTATGCTCACTACCCCACCGGCAGCCTGCCCCAGCCGGTGCAGGTGAGAGATGCAGGCCTGCAGCAATCGCTTCCGTTCCCCGGCCTGGACAGACTCATCGTAGAACGTGTTGAGCAAATCCAGTACCACGAAGGGGGCAGGAATGGCTGGTGTACTTTCCAAGAGAGAGAGCATCTGGTAGCAGGTGAAAGCGCGCGAGACAGTGATGCGTTCCAAAATGTCTGGTCGTCCATGCGCGGCGCGTGCCACCGTATAGGCATTGAAGCGGTTGCCGCCATCCAGGACGCGCACAGCGCCGCGCTCTCCCAGATGGGCGATGGCAGTCAGCATGGTGGAATTCATGCTGCACGCTCCGGCCAGGAGGATCCAGCCGCCGGTTTTGGGTTCGATGAGCGTATCCATGAGAGTGCCAAGACCCCAATTGTGAGAGATAAGCCGTAGTTCAGATTTGCTGTACAGTTGGAACTTGACCAGGGTATTGCGCATGTGCATTTTGACGGTCTCGACTGAGATATGCAGACGGGCTGCGATCTGGGGATTGGTGCAAACCTGGCAGGTCAGGGCAGTGACATCTTGCTCACGAGGCGAAAGGGATCGCCAGTGATCCCAGAGAATGTTGGACCTGTGCCGGTGCGCGAGTGCAGACGAGATAAGGTCCGCGTGTACGTCCTCCATGGGGCGCTGTTCTTGCAGGGCGAGGTCCTCAAGCACGGTCTGGAGGTGCTCGTCCAATTCGTAACGCCTGGGTCCAACGTCTTGACTGTGACCAAGAAGGTAGAATAAGCGGTCAATAAAAGACATGCTGATAATATTATATAGAACATGTGTTCTAGTGTCAAGCTGATTAAAACTCACGCCAACTGCTGGCGCTGCTGGCCCGGATGTGAAAAATCTCCTGCAATGCCTGCCGACCCAGGAAAGCAACGTCAAACTGGATTTCAAGGCTGCACAAGATCAGGCGTGCGCGGCGCGCCGACCGCCGCTGTTTTGTTCAAAACCGACTTGCCGGTGCGGCTCAAAGGTTTTAGCGGAATGAAAGTGACCATTGATCTGTTTACCCGCCTGACATTGCGCGCCTCCCCGCTGGATATCGGCTGGCCGATATGATCGCGGGCACCGTGCGGGAATATGACTGGAACAAAACCCACGTTTATTACCAGACATTCTCTAGCCAGGTGGTTGACCTGTGGTGCGTTAAATAAAACACCCCCGGCTATCCATCCTCCTGGGATGGAAGGCAGCCTCTCTTGGCTGCCTTGTCGCTGGCGGCGAGTAAAACGGTCGAACCGTTTTATTACACTGTCATTATACACCAGAGGAATCAGAGAAACAAATTCTTTTTGGAAGTGGAAAGCGGACATTCCTCCCGCGAGAAAATGAGGGCGAAGGTATGCTGGCGGCTCTATCAAGCGATGGCCTATGCCGAGGCGACGGACATTCACACGGTTTTCGTTTTATTACGAGAGTTCCCTGAATTTGTGCTAAACTATAAAGAGCACATACTTTCATCCAAAGGAGTGCTGATGTCCACGACAAAGAGACGCACTTCCCCCTACAAAACCAATGGCGCCACCCTCGGCTTCGAGGAAAAACTCTGGGCCGCAGCGGACAAGTTGCGCGCCCACATGGACGCCGCCGAGTACAAGCACGTCGTCCTGGGGCTGATCTTCCTGAAGTACATCTCGGA
>MNXK01000007.1 GCA_001872165.1 Anaerolineae bacterium CG2_30_58_95 | reverse complement strand
AGGCCCCCCTATCACCTCGGCCATCTTTACGGCATAGCGCGCCTCGGCAGCATATTGCACGCCGGGGCCTTGCAGCGGCTTGATCGTGCAGGGCAGCGCGTGCCGGTACATCGCCAGGGACATCAACGCACCCGGCACATCCTGCGGCGTAAAGAACGGCGTGATGGTGGTGCAATTCTCCAAGGCATCGAGCAGGCGGGTCGCGTCGCGCAGGTCTTGCAGCGTAGCAAAACGATGCTCGTCGGCGCCGGGATCATGGTAGCTGACTGCGCTACCATTGTAGATATCGCGCGCCCCGCCCAGGTTGTGGAAGTTGAGCGAGCCGTCGCCGAGGGTCTTGACCGCCCCGCCCCTTCCCCGGAGAGTAACCTGGTGCGGGCATCGGGCAATACAGGCTTCGACCAGATTGGGCGGCAATAGCACGCGCTCGTCTCGGATGGCCGCGCCAGAGCTGGTCAGCACCTCACGCGCTTTAACATGGGTTAATGTCACCCCGATTTCGCTCAATATGCGCAGCGTGGCTTGATGGATGGCCTCGACTTCCTCGGGCGAAAGGATGTTGAATTGCATAAAATTCCTCCTTTGCGCCATCCGGTGAAATGTCGAATCCAAGATAGTCGTCAACGTACGGGACGCGCAAAAGCCGTTCCAGATTGATCATGCCCCATCCGTTCCTAAACCTTGTGACAGGCTACCCAGTGACCCGGCGCGGCCTCACGCCACTGCGGATCATTGATCCTGCATTCCTCGCCGGCTAGCGGGCAGCGAGGATGAAAACGACAGCCCTCAGGAGGGTGGATCGGGCTGGGTACGTCACCGGTTAGTATTATGCGCTGGCGAGCTCGATCTTTCTTGGGATCCGGAATGGGCACTGCAGAAAGCAACGCCCTCGTGTAGGGATGGAGATAATGTTCATATAGCTCATTCCGCTCGGCCAACTCAACAATGACCCCCAGGTACATCACCGCCACGCGATCACAGATATGCCGTACCATGCTTAAATCGTGAGCAATGAATAAATAAGTCAAGCCGAACTGATCTTGCAGGTCTTCCAACAGGTTCACCACCTGAGCCTGGATGGAGACGTCCAGGGCTGAGATTGGCTCGTCGCAGACGATGAACAGCGGCTCTGAAGCCAGAGCACGCGCGACGCCGATGCGCTGCCGCTGCCCGCCGGAAAACTCATGCGGGAAGCGATTGACCAAACGGCCACTAAGGCCGACCAAACCCATGAGTTCTTTAACTCGCTCAGAACGCTCTTTATTATTCTTGATCAACTTATGCACGCGAAGCGGTTCGCTTACAATCGCATTGACCGTCCAGCGCGGGTTGAGCGACGCGTACGGGTCCTGGAAGATCATCTGCGCTTTGCGGCGGATGGACAGCAGCTCACGGCCCTTCGCTGAACAAATGTCATGACCGTCAATTCTGACGACCCCAGCCGTGGCCGGATACAGGCCTAACAGGGTACGCCCGGCGGTCGTCTTCCCGCAGCCGCTTTCCCCCACCAGGCCAAGCGTCTCGCCACGATTGATAATAAACGAGACGCCATCCACGGCGCGCACCATGCCCACCTTACGCTGTAAAAATAACCCACTCGTCACCGGAAAATATTTCTTCAAATTCTGCACTTCGACTAAGGGTTGCGTGACGCTCATCGCTGCGCTCCTGTTTTGATGTCAACCCAACACGCAATGGCATGGTCGCGCCCCACCGGAGTCAGGCGGGGAGTTTCCATTCCACAACGCTCGACAACGTATTCGCAGCGCGGCGCGAAAGGACAGCCGTGCGGCTCGACCAGTAAACTGGGGGGAGCGCCAGCGATGGATTTCAGGCGCCGGTCGCGCCGGCGGTCGACACGCGGCAGGGCAGCCAACAAAGCATTGGTGTAGGGATGACTGGGATCTTCATAGATATCCTCCACGTTGGCCTCTTCCACAATGTATCCTGCATACATCACGTTCACCCGGTCGGCTAAACCGGCGACTACGCCCAGATTGTGTGTGATCCAGATGATCGCCATGTGAATCTGCTCACGAAGCCTAATTACAAGCTCGACGATTTGAGCCTGGATAGTGACATCCAAAGCGGTCGTCGGCTCATCTGCAATTAAAATACTGGGATTGCAGGCCAGTGCCATAGCGATCATGACGCGTTGGCGCATCCCCCCGGAAAACTGGTGCGGATAAGCTTTCAAGCGCTGCCTGGCATCCGATAATCCCACCATCTCCAGCAATTCCACTGCCCTTCGCTCGGCTGCTGCCTGATCCATGAACATATGTGTTCGCAAACTTTCAGTGATTTGCTTGCCGATCGTCAGGACCGGGTTCAAGGAAGTCATTGGATCCTGGAAGATCATGGCGATCTCCTTGCCGCGAATGTTATGCTCCATCTCGTGGTCGGGGATTTTGAGCAGGTCTTGGCCCAGGTAGATTGCTGTGCCGCCGGCAATCTGGGCGGGCGGCATGGGCAAAAGGCGCAGGATGGACATCATAGTGACGGACTTGCCGCACCCGGATTCGCCCACCACTGCCAGCGTCTCGCCTTCGTCCAGATGGAAGGAGATGCCGTTGACGGCGTAGACCATCCCTTCGGTGGTGTGGAAGCGGGTCATCAGGTCATTGACTTCGAGGATTTTAGTCATAACTTATACCGCCCGGCTGCGGGGATCCAGGGCGTCGCGCAGACCGTCGCCGACGAAGTTGATGCTCAAGACGATGAACAAGATTAGGAGGCCGGGGAAGAGCCACAGCCAGTAGACGCCCTGGTCAATGTAGTTGTAGGCGCCCTCGAGCATGTTGCCCCAGGTGGCCGTCGGCGGGCGGACGCCCAGGCCGAGGAAACTGATATAGGCTTCCAGGGTGATGGCATTGGCGACGCCCAGGGTGGCAGCCACGACGATGGGGGCGATGCTGTTGGGCAGGATGTGGCGGAAGATGATGCCCCAGGTGCTTGTCCCGGTGGCGCGGGCGGCCAGGATGAATTCGTTTTCCTTGATGGATAGGAACTGGGCGCGTACGATACGGGCGGTATACGGCCAGGCAGTCAGCCCGATGATGAACACAATCACAATAACACTCCCACTAAACTCGCGCCCCAAAAAAACGATGTTGGGAACATTGCCGCCAAAGAATTTCGCCATCACCAGCAGGAGAAATATCTGCGGGACGATCAGGACGGCTTCGGTGAAGCGCATCAGGATGTTGTCCAGCCAGCCGCCGAAGAAACCGGTGACGGCGCCGATGAGCACGCCGACGGTGATTTCCAGGATCATGGCGGTCAGGCCAATCAGGAGTGAAATCTGCCCGCCGTAGATGGTGCGGGCGAGGATGTCGCGCCCGGTGGTGTCGGTGCCGAAGGGATGTTCGGCGGCAGGCGGCTGGAGGCGTAAACTGGTGTCGGTGTGGTTGGCATAGGATTCAGAGAAAATGAATGCGCCGCCGATGCAGTAGGCAACCAGCAGAATCAGGATAATTACGCCCGCGACGGCCATCTTGTGCCGCCGGAAGCGCCGCCAGGCCAGTTGGCTGAGGGTCAGGATGGGGGTCTCCAGTTCGTCCAGGGCGGAGACAGGCCCTTCGATTTTGCTCAGGGCCGGTTGAGGGTCCGGGATGCCGCGTTTAGCCATGCTGTGGTCTCCTAGTTGTAGCGGATGCGCGGGTCGAGCCAGGCGTATACGATGTCTGTGATGATCTGGAAGGCAATCACGGATATGGCAATCAGCATCAGAATGCCCATGACCACTGGCGTGTCGCCGCGTGAGACGTGGTCGAGGAACAAACGGCCCATTCCTGGCCAGGCAAAGATGCGTTCGGTGACGATCGCGCCGCCCAACAGGAAAGGCAGGTCCAGGCCGACGACGGTGATGATGGGCAGGGAGGCGTTCTTGAGAGCGTGGACGAAGACAATCGAGCGGCGCGGCAGGCCTTTGGACCTGGCGGTGCGGATGTAATCCTGGCTCAGGGCCTCCAGCATGGTGCTGCGCACGTAGCGGCTGTTGGCGGCAAAACTGGTCAGCGCGATGGTGATGACCGGCAGAATCATGTGCCAGACAGTCTGCCAGAACGTCTTTCCGATCTGGGGGTCGAACATGCCGACGGTAGGCAGGTAGGGCAGCCCCCAGGCCTTGAAGTTGACCGAGAAAATGTACATCAACCCCAGGGCGACAAAAAAGATGGGCATGGAATACCCGATGAACGAGAGAGTCGTTACGAGGTTGTCTGTGAAGGAATATTGCCGCAGGGCGGCGTAAATGCCGATCAATAAAGACCCGGTGATAATGACCACTTCTGCGGTCAGCATCAAGATGAGCGTATTGGGCAGGCGCTCCATGATGACTTGCATGGCTGATTTGCGATTGACCAGCGATAGGCCAAAGTCGCCGCGCAGGATGCCTTTGCGCGTGCCGGGCGTTTCGGCCACGCCGTTGCCGTCCATATCTATTTTTGTCCAGTCATTGCCAATCAGCCAGTACACGTATTGTACGATGATGGGTTTATCCAGGCCCAGTTGCCTGGTCAGGCGCGCCCGGTCTTCGGAGCGGGTCATGGTGCGCCCGCCCATGGTGGCAAGCGGGTCGCCCATGTTCCGCATCATAACAAACAGGACCAGGCTGATAAAAAACATCAGCGGGATGGCTTGCAGGAGGCGTCTTACGATGTAACGTGTCATGCGGTCTGCCTTCAGAACGACGAGGTGGGTTTCTGGCGGCTGTAACCGCCAGAAACCCACGCACCTTCAGAGATCAATTTTTTGCGAAGAGGGGACTAGGGATTGATGTCCCATTCGGCAGCGTTGAAGAACGGTGTGACACCCGAAAGCTTGACGTTTGCCAGGCGGGAGCCGACCGCCCAGATATCCGGGTCCTGCCAGATGCCGAGCCAGTAAACTTTCTCGAAGATGATCCGGCTGATCTGGTGGAAGGTTTCTATGCGGGCAGCGGTGTCCACCTGGGTGGACTGGAGGGCGAACAGGTCTTCCAGTTCCTGATCGCAGATGAATTCCCAGTTCACGCCCTGTGGAGAGTCGTCGCTGGGGATTTCGGCGCAGCGCCAGTAGGCTGTATCCGGGTCGGGGAAGCCGCCGGGCAGGTCGGACCACTCCGCGATGTCATATTTTCCGGTGGCTACCGGGCCGCCGTTCCCGAAGGTATCGAAGAACAGGTCGGACTCGTAGTTGTAGAGTTCGATGCCAACGCCAATCTCGGCCAGTTGCTGCTGGATGACGGCCTGGGTATCCTTCCTGATTTCGCGCGTGGTCGTGCCGTAGCGCAAAATAAGTTCCACGCCGTCCTTGTCACGCGTGCCGTCGCTGTTCGAGTCGACCCAGCCGGCCTGGTCGAGCAGGTTGTTGGCCATCTGCTGGTCGTAGGGATAGGCCATAAGAGTCGGGTCGGCCCAGGGGGAGTCATCCCAGAAGGTGGCGGCCGGGACGGTCTTGCCGAGCAGCAAGTCCTGGTTGATGATGAAGCGGTCGGTGCCGTAGGCCAGCGCCTGGCGGACAAGTACATCCTGAAGAGCGGGATGACCGTTCTGCCCCATGTTGAAGTACCAGCCTTCGTTGTAGCCGGAGAAGACTTTGACCACGTTGATGCCGGCGCCTTCGAGGGTGGGAATGTCGGGGTAGGCAATGAAGATGCCGACGTCGCCGTCGCCGGCGGTCAGGGCAGCAATCTGGGAGGCGTCATCCGGCACGATACGGATGAAAATCTCGTCCACTTTGGGCTTGTCGCCCCAGTAGTTATCGTTGCGGACGAAGCGCAGGTAGGAGCCCGATTCCCATTCGGCGAAGTCAAATGGGCCGGCGCCGACGGTGGGGTTGGTGTTCCAATCGGCGTTATCCAGCGTTCCTTCGGCGTCAAAGATGGGCTGCAAGACGTGCTTGGGCAGGATGCCATGGAAGAAGTAAAGCCAGGGCGCAAAGGGTTCGGCGAAAGTCACAACAACAGTCTGCGGGTCCGGGGCTTCGACGCTGACGGCTTCGCTGTAGGGATAGGCGCTGGCGACGGTATTGGTCGGCGCGTTTGCCATTTCCCAGGTGAAGACGAAGTCATCCGCCGTGATGGGTTCGCCATCCGACCAGACGATGTCGTCACGCAGGCTCAAAGTCAGGATAGTGCCATCCGCCGAAAGGCCGCCGTTCTCCACGCTGGGCATTTCAGTAACCAGCACCGGGAATGGATTGTTATTCTCGTCATATTCCCAGGCCCAGCGGTTCCAGAGTTGCTGGAGGATCGCCGAGAACCACATATTGGTGTAGTGCAGGTTGAGGGTGTCCGGTTCCTGCGTGAAGATTAATGTCACGACTTTCTTTGGTTGTGCCGGTGCTTCGGTGGCCACCGGCGCGGTGGTTCCCGCCGCAGGCGGCGGGAGTGAAACTGGCGTTTTCGGCCCGCAGGCGCTCAGAAGCAGACTCAGGCTCGTTGCCAGGACGATCATCAACGTAACAGCTTTTTTCGAAAACATCGCATTCTCCTCTCTCTTTTTATGTGGATAAAATAGGCCCTTTATGCAGGCCTCAACCCAGATCGCGTTTTCTGTGTACGCCTCCTTTCCGAGCACAATCCTGTGTGCTCCCATGTAGTTTATTATATGTTTTTTCTGGATTGAAGTAAAGTCCACCAGCCTTCCATCACTCACCCAGTTCCGGCAGGCGCGCCATGCCAGCCTGGCGGGCAAGGCTCTCGACCATCGCCCGCAGCTCTCTTTCCTGCTCAATTGCCCTGTGCGGACGTCTGTACTCGCTCACCAATTGCGCCGTGCGCGCCTTGGCACGTGCGAATGTGTCTAAACTACCAGCCGCCTGCCAGCCGCGCATCGTGTCGCGGTCAATGACGGCCGAGGGCAGATACTGTTCTTTGGGGAACAGTTCGCGCGTGACCTTCTGTTTGAGAAAATCGCCTTTGAAGTTGATCCCCTCGAAGAGCGCCGTCGCCAGCGTTTCCGTCCGGACCTGCATCCCGTCCAGCAGACGATGGGCCATGCCAATCGCCTCGGCATCCACCACCAGCTTCTCCGCGCTGATACAGGCCAAAAAGTCCAGCATCCCCGCGCCGGAGATCATGTTGATCCCGGCCAGCGCGCCGATCAATGCACTGACGCCGCTCTCCAGTCCGGCCTGGGCGTCCACGATCTTGGCGTCGCTGGCGCCCAGGTAGGTGTGTGTGGGCAGGCCCAAGCTCTTGCCGACCTGGGCGTAAGCCGCGTCAATCATGGCCGTCTCGATTGCACCCATTGGGGTGGTGCCCTTGCGCATGTCGAAGATGGCCGGCGCGCCGCCCCACACGATGGGCGCGCCGGGATTTGCCATTTGATGGATGGCAATCCCGCTCAGGCATTCGGCCGCGTGCTGGATGACCGATCCGAGCAGCGTGACCGGCGCAGCCGCGCCCGCCAGCGGCATGGAGACGATCTCCGCTGGGACGCGGGCACGCGCCAGCTCGATCAGGTTGCCCGCGCCGAACTCGCTCCAGATCAGCGGTGGCGAGGGGCAAGCGTCGAAGACCGCCTGTGGCTTCTCGGCCAACCCTTTCTTGTCGCCATCGAAAATCGCCAGCATGTCGAACATGGCTGGCAAGGTTTTGAGCGAGAACGAGCCGGTGACGATCGGTTTATCCGAATAGAGCAAAACGATATATAGCCTATACAGGTCGCCGATAGCCTTGGGAACCTCGTTACAGACGATCGCGGTGGATTGGGCATCGTACTGCGGCAGCATCTCGGCCACCTTGACGACGCGCACCAGATCCGGCGTGTACGAGGGTTTGTGCTCCAGCGTCTCTGGATCGAGGATATGGACGCCCGACGAGCCGGGGTCGAACTGGACCGCGTCGCCGCCATAAGTCACGGCCGCCTTGCCGCGGCGGTCATACAGGTAGAAGGTCGAGGGGGCGCTTTCCAGCGCCTTGCGCACGGCCTTCTCCGGGATTTTGACCACCTCCCCATCCACCTGCGCGCCGGCCGCGGCCAGCAACTGCCGCGCCTCAACTGATTGCACCTTGATACCCGGCTTCAGCATCAATTGAAAAGCCTCGTCCAGGATGCGGGCGATCAGTTCGGGGGTAAGTAATTCGAGTTTGGGTTGCATGGTGTAAGTACCGAAGTATACAAGTACACAGGTACACAGGTACACAAGTACGCAGGTACACAAGTACACAGGGACACAGGGACACAGGGACACAGGTACGGAGGTACACAGGTACGCAGGGACACGGGTACGGAGGTACACAGGTACACAGAGACTACCAGGTCGCCTACCTGTCTGCCTGTCTACTTGTCTACTTGTCTACTTGTCTACTTTATTTGTCTACTTGCCTACTTGTCTACCTGTCTACCTGCTCGATTATCTTTTCCATCTCCGCGCTCAACTTCGGGTCGAGCGGGTCAGGCTGGTGCGCCGCCAGGATTTTACGTGCTTTGTCCAGCGCCCAATCGCGGGCGTTGTCTTTCCTCTCTTCCCACTCGTTGTATGGGCGGCGATCCATGAACTGCGGCAGGAACACGTCGCGCATGTGCTTGAGGGTATGCTTCTGCGCCAGGAAATTCCCGCCCGGGCCGACCGCCGCGATGGTATCCAGCGCCAGGCTTTCGTCGTCCACCACGATGCCCTGCATCACTTTGTGGATGATGGAGAAGATCTCGCAGTCCATCATCATCTGTGCGTAAGACCAGACGCGGCTGCCATGCAGAAGACCGACGCCCAGCAGCATATCGGACATGACCACGCTCGCCATGAAGGTCGAAAGGCTGTTCTCGAGGCCGGCCTGCCAGTTGGGTTCTTTGGCGCCTGTGGCAAACGACCCCATCGAAAGGGGGATGTCATAAAAATCGGAGAGCACGTTGGTGGCCGCGCCGAACAGGAAATCCTCCGGGCCGCCGCCGGTATACGCGCCGCTGCGCAGATCGGAAGCGGTCTGCGCAGCAGCGTAGAAGACCGGCGCGCCGGGAAAGGCCAGTTGCAGCAGCGCGGTAGCAGCGATGACTTCCGCATTGCCGACCGCCAGCGTTCCCGCCAGGG
>MNXK01000130.1 GCA_001872165.1 Anaerolineae bacterium CG2_30_58_95 | reverse complement strand
CAGGTGGAGGAATACCCAATTCTCGGCCAAAGCGACCACCTGCTGGAAATTGCAGAAAAAGAGCGCGTTACCGACATCGTCGTTGCCATTACCGGCGAGATGCAGGGCAGCACCTTCCAAGCCATCCTGGATGCACAGGAAAGCGGCATCGAGGTCACGCCCATGCCCACATTGTATGAGGAGATGATGGGACGTGTACCTGTTCGTCACCTGGAATCGGACTGGTTGCTGCGTTCCTTCGTGGACGAGGCGCGCGTCGGCGGGTTCTACGAAGCCGGCAAGCGTTTCCTCGACATCATGGGCGGTTTGGTCGGCCTGGGTATTTGTGCAGCGATCTATCCTCTGGTTGCAATCCTCACCCTGCTCGACAGCGGCTCTCCCATCATTTACAGGCAAATCCGTTCCGGCAAGGGTGGCAAACCCTATGACATCTACAAGTTCCGCACGATGCGCCAGGACGCCGAAAAAGATGGCAAAGTCCAGTTGACTCAGGAAAAGGACAGCCGCATTACGAGTGTAGGCTCTTTCCTGCGTAAGGCGCACATTGACGAACTGCCGCAGTTCCTCAACGTCCTGCGCGGGGAAATGAGCCTGATCGGCCCGCGCGCCGAGCGACCGGAATGGATCGCCGAATTCCAGAAACAAATCCCCTTCTACCGGGCGCGCTTGCTGGTCAAGCCAGGCGTCACCGGCCTGGCGCAAGTCAACTACAGTTACTACACCACCGTCGAAGAAATGGCGATCAAGCTCGAATACGACCTCTACTATATCAAGCACCGCAACCTGCTGATGGACATCATCATCCTGCTGCGCACCGTCGGGCAGGTGTTCGGCTTGCGCGGGAGATAGCATGAGGCATTATCTTGTCACCGGCGGAGCCGGTTTCATCGGCTCACACATCGTTCAGGCATTACTCGAAGGCGGTAACTTCGTCCGCGTGCTGGACAACTTCTCGACCGGGCGGCGCGAAAACCTGGCCGGGTTGGGCGGCAGTCTCAATAAACCCCAACTTTACAGTGGAGCAGGCTCCCACGCCTGCGATTCGGGGGCATGGGAGCCCCCTCTTCAAAAGGATTGTGAACTATCGAGACTAGAAGTATTGGAAGGCGATCTGCGCGACCCGGCGCGGGTGCGCGAGGCCGTCCGGGATGTGGAGGTCGTCTTCCACGAGGCGGCCTTCGTCTCCGCGCCGCAGTCCATGACCGAACCGCAATCATGCTTCGATGTCAACGTGGGCGGGACGGAAATCCTGCTCGAGGCGGCGCGCCAGGCGCGCGTGCGGCGCGTGGTGCTGGCTTCCAGCGCGGCCGTCTACGGCGATTCGGACGCCCTGCCGCTCTCGGAGGATACGCGGCTGCAGCCGCTTTCACCCTACGCAGCTTCCAAGCAAATCGCCGAAATCTACGCCGGTTTGTACACCCGCTCCTTCGGCCTGGAAGTGGTCGCCCTGCGCTATTTCAACGTGTTCGGCCCGCGCCAATCGCCCGATACGCAGTACGCCGCAGCCGTGCCAATCTTCATCCGCCGCCTGCTGGCCGGGCAGCCGGTCATCGTCTACGGCGACGGCGGACAGACGCGTGACCTGATCTACATCCAGGATGTGGTGCGCGCCAATTTGCTGGCAGCGGATCGCCCACAGGCAGCCGGTCAGGTATGCAACATCTGCACCGGCCGCGAGACACGCATCAACGATCTCGTGGAGACGCTCATGCAACTCTTTCCCAGCGCGCCCGCGCCGCAGTACGCCGCGCCGCGACCTGGCGACATTTACCGTTCGGCCGGCGACCCGCAGCTTGCCGCCGCCAAACTGGGCTTCCGCGCTCAAATCCTTCTGGCAGATAGCCTGCGCCGGACGATAGAATGGATGCGTCAATGAATATAAAATCTCGCCTGAATATTCGCAATCGGTTTGTCATCTTGATTGATTTGCTGTTAACCATCGCCTCTGTCATGGGCGCTTATGCATTGCGGTTGGAAGGCACTTATTTTTACTTTTACCTGCCATCGGCCTACTGGTTGATTGCTGTCAGCCTGATCATCAAACCAATGACTTATTACCTGTTCGGTTTGTATCGCCGCCAATGGGCTTACGCCAGTACGAACGAATTGAAGCTGATCAGCATGGCCGTGACGGTCGCCTCGGCCATCGTCTCGGCAGTCATGATTGCCCTTTACTCGGCACAGTTCTTCATCGGCTTCCCACGCTCTACTCTTGCCATTGATTGGGTGCTCTCGCTCATCGGCATCGGCGGATTCCGACTCTCAATGCGATTAATCGCTGAAAGCCAGGCTTCAGGAGTAAAGCGACCCGCCGGGAGAGTCCGTAACGTTCTGGTCGTCGGGGCAGGGGATGCAGGGGCGCTGGTGGTGCGTGAGATTCAGAAGAATCCCCAGTTGAGCCTGAGGCCGATCGGCTACCTGGACGACGAGCAGGCCAAGCAAAAACATCAAATATACAGCATCCCGGTGATCGGGAAGTTAGCCGATTTGGATCACGTGCTCAATACCCGCCCGGTGGATGAGGTTATCATTGCCATCCCCAGCGCGGGAGGACGCATGGTCCGCATGGTGACAGATATCTGCCGCCTGAACGGCGTACCGTCCAGGAGTATGCCTGGAATATATGAGCTGCTGGGCGGCAAGGTCAGCGTCAGCCGGTTGCGAGAGGTAGACATCACCGACCTGCTGCGGCGGGAACCTGTTCAGATCCAAAATGAACTGATAGGGGCATCTTTGAGCGGGAAGCGCGTACTCGTCACGGGTGCAGGTGGTTCAATCGGCCGGGAAATCTGCCTCCAAATTGCCCGTTGGGGGCCGAGTGAATTGGTGCTGCTCGGCCATGGCGAAAACAGCATCTTCGAGGCCTTGTTGGATCTCCAGGATAATTACCCCTCCCTGCCGCTGCAGCCGGTCATTGCAGATATTCGCGACCTGCCGCGCTTGCTCACCATCATGAAAAATCACCGTCCGCAGGTGATCTTCCATACCGCCGCGCACAAGCACGTGCCTTTGATGGAAGCCAATGTGGAAGAGGCTGTAACCAATAACATTATCGGGACGCGCAACGTGGTCGAGGCAGCCGGCGCCTGTGATGTCGAGCGGCTGGTGATGATCTCTTCCGACAAGGCCATCCGCCCGGTCAGTGTGATGGGCGCCACGAAACGCGTGGCCGAAATGATCGTCCTGGATGCCGCTTTCCGTACCGGGCGCGCCTATTCCATCGTCCGCTTCGGCAATGTGTTGGGCAGCCGGGGCAGTGTGGTGCCGCTTTTCAAACGGCAGATCGCTCACGGTGGCCCGGTCACGATCACCCACCCGGACATGAAGCGCTACTTCATGACCATCCCGGAAGCCGTTCATCTCGTCTTACAGGCTGCGGCCATGGGCCAGGGCGGCGAAGTCTTCTTGCTGAATATGGGGCAGCAAGTGCGCATCCTTGACCTGGCCGAGGATTTGATCCGCCTCTCCGGTCTCGAACCGGGCAAGGATATCGAGATTGACTTCACCGGCATCCGCCCCGGTGAGAAACTGAGCGAAGATTTGTGGGATGAAGGGATGCGCTATCAGCCGACAGCCCACCCCGAGATTTTCCGCGTCGAGGAAGAGGAAACCGTCCCCGCCGCAAGCTCGCTTCAGCAGACCGTGGATGAGCTGTTGCGATTGGCGCAGGATGGGGAGAAAGTTGCCATCCTGGACCTGCTGGATGCGACCATACCGAGCGCGGCCGTGCGCGCGACCCCGCCGCCGGATCTTACTTCACTGGTCTAAGGTCGAAAGTCTAAGGTCGAAAGTTGAAGGTTGAAAGCTCTCTTGCCGAGTGGAAAGAATTCCTGGCAGCCCATCCCGAAACGCATCTGCTGCAGACCGGCGAATGGGGAGAACTCAAGTCTGCCTTTGGATGGGAGGCGGCGCGCGTCATCGTCGGGGATTGCGGCGCACAGATTTTATTTCGCAAATTGCCACTGGGGTTTACGCTGGGATACATGCCAAAGGGACCAGTGTTCAGTGATCAGTGTTCAGTGATCAGTGAACAGTTTTGGGCGGAAGTGGATGAGGTCTGCCGCGCCCGCCGCGCCATTTTCTTGAAAGTCGAACCGGATGACTGGGAGTGCGACGACTCCCGTCGTCGCATTGCGAAGTCAGGAGACTTCGCACTCCAAGTGAAAATCGAACCTGTTGAATGGGAGTGCGACGACTCCCGTCGTCGCATTGCGAAGTCAGGAGACTTCGCACTCCGCGCCAGTCCGCACAACATTCAACCTCGCCGCACCATCATCGTTGACCTGCGCGGCAGTGGAGAGGAAATCCTTGCGCGCATGAAGCAGAAGTGCCGCTATAACATTCGCCTGGCGGAGAAAAAAGGCGTGGCCGTGCGCACCTGGGACGATGTGGCGGCTTTTCATCGCATGGTGCTGGCCACCGGCGAGCGCGATGTCTTCGGTGTGCACTCACTGGAATATTACCGCCGCGCTTACGACCTTTTCCACGAGGCAGGCATGTGTGAAATGCTCGTCGCCGAATACGAGGGCAGGCCTTTGGCTGCGCTGATGGTCTTTGCGCGCGGCAAACGGGCATGGTATTTCTATGGCGCTTCAACGGACGAGTCGCGCAATCTCATGCCGACCTATCTGCTGCAATGGGAGGCCATGCGCTGGGCCAAAGCGCGCGGCTGCGAGGAATATGATCTCTGGGGCGTTCCCGACGAAGACGAGGCAACGCTGGAGGCCAATTTCGAAACCCGTCGCGATGGGCTGTGGGGCGTTTATCGCTTCAAGCGCGGCTTCGGCGGGGAGTTGCGGCGGGCGGCGGGGGCGCTAGACCGGGTTTACAACCTGCCGTTATACCGTTTGTACCTGTGGCGGATGAGCAGGGGCGCAGAGGAGCCAGGGGGCAGGGGAGCGAGGGGGCAGAGGTGATGGACGCGTTTCGCGGTGAGCCTTCTGCGTGGAATGGATTGATCGCAAGCCTGCCCAACCCCCACCTTTTACAGACATGGGAATGGGCGCAGGTGAAAGCCAAGTATGGCTGGAAGCCAATGCCGTTCACCTGGCATTCGCAACCCGTAACCCGTAACTCATACCCTGTAACCCCTAACTCGCATCCCCTAACCCCTACCCCGCCCACCGCTGCTGCCATGATTTTGAAGCGCACTATACCTGTCAGCGGGTTTGCAAAAAAGATGTGCCTGCTGTACGTCCCGAAGGGCCCGTTGATGAACTGGAACGATGCCGCCCTTCGCGCCCGCGTGCTGGACGATTTGCAGACTTTTGCCAGGAAGCAGGGCGCCATCTTCGTCAAAATTGACCCGGACGTGGCGCTGGGGACGGGAATCCCTGGCAGCGCAGACATGGCCGAAGCCTGCCCTGAGGGTATTATCCGAAGGGATAACGGCGGACAGGCCGTGAGGTCCGATTTGACCCGGCGCGGTTGGTTATTTTCGTCCGACCAGATCCAGTTCCGCAATACCGTCCTGATTGATCTGACCTTATCCGAAGACGAGCTGCTGGCGCGCATGAAACAGAAGACGCGCTATAACGTCCGCCTGGCAGAGAAGAAGGGCGTGACCGTGCGCCCCGGCACGCTGGCTGATCTGCCGATGCTCTACAAGTTGTATGCGGAAACCTCGGTGCGGGATGGGTTCGTCATTCGAGACGAAAACTATTACCAAACCGTTTGGCAGACTTTTATGCACTCACACGTTGGCAAGTTGGAAAGTTTGAATGTTGGAACGTTCAAACCTGTGAACTTGCCAACCTGCGAACCCTTAATCGCCGAAGTCGAAGGCCAGCCCGTCGCCGCAATCTTTGTTTTTTACTTCGCGGGGCGCGCCTATTATTTATACGGCATGTCGCGCCAGACCCACCGCGAGAAGATGCCCAACCACTTGCTGCAATGGGAAGCCATGCGCCGGGCGAAGGCAGCGGGATGCACAGTTTATGACTTGTGGGGCGCGCCGGATGTCTTCGATGAGAGCGACTCGATGTGGGGTGTGTTCCGCTTCAAGGAGGGACTGGGCGGGCAGGTCGTGCGCACGCTGGGCGCGTGGGACTATCCCGCCAGTACGTTGCTGTACAAGCTGTACACACAGTCTATTCCTCGCCTACTCGACATCATGAGAGCAAGAGGCATGTCACGCACGCGTCAAAGTATTGGAAGCTGACCACGAAGGCTCGAAGACACTAACAAAGAACAAGGAAATTCTATGATACCTCGCCTGAAATTTGCTCATCTCCCAACCCCCATCGAAATCCTGCCGCGCCTGACCGAGGCGCTCGGCGGACCGCGGTTACTGGTCAAGCGCGACGACCAGACCGGGCTGGCATTCGGCGGCAACAAGATCCGCAAGCTGGAATTCCTGATCGCCGATGCGCAGGCGCAGGGCGCGCAAATGCTGATCACCGCTGGCGCGGTGCAGTCCAACCACTGCCGGCAGACGGCCGCAGCCGCGGCTCGTTTTGGTTTCAAGTGCATCCTGGTATTGACCGGCGATCCGCCTGCGCAAGTTTCCGGCAACCTCCTGCTCGACCATCTCTTTGGCGCGGAGATCGTCTGGGCGGAAAAGTCCCAACGTGAGGTCGTACTCCAGCAAACATTCGACCAGGCTCAACGAGAGGGACACAAGCCGTATCTCGTCCCCTACGGCGGGTCAAACCCGGTTGGCGCACTGGGGTACGCGTTCGCCGTCGAGGAATTTGTCGGCCAGGGCATGGACGCGGACTGGATCGTCTTTGCCTCCTCCTCCGGTGGGACGCAGGCGGGACTCGTCCTCGGCGCGCGGCTCTTCGGTTACAAGGGCAAAATCCTGGGCATCAGCGTGGACGAGCCGGAGAGGGTTTTGCAAGAACGCGTGGTAAAACTGGCTTCCGAGACGGCGGAGGGGCTGGGCAAGCGGATCGAGTTTTCACCCGATGAGATCCTGGTCAATGCGGATTACAACACCGCCGGTTACGGTGTGCTGACCGAAGCCGAGCGCGAGGCGATCCACTTGTTCGCCCGCTATGATGGCCTGCTGCTCGACCCGGTCTACACCGGCCGCGCCGCAGCCGGGATGATTGACCTGATCCGTAAAGGGTTCTTCAAGAAAGACGAAACGGCGCTTTTCTGGCACACCGGCGGGACGACGGCGCTGTTCGCGGAAATGTACGGTCAAAATCTGTTATAATACATTGTATTACAGGAGATCGTATGACTATTGTACTTAACCAGAAAAGACGGATTTTGAATATCTCTGTCCCGCCGGAGTTGTATGAGATGATCGAAGAAACGGCGCAGGATGAGCACCGCACCAAGAGCGAGTTGATCCGCGAAGCCTTCCGCCACTACCAGTTTATGCGGCGTTGGCAGACAATCCGGATATGGGGAAGCGAGACAGCAAGCCGGCTTGGCATCCATACCGACGAGGAACTAGAACTGTTGTTGGGGTAACAATCCATGGTGCTGCTCAGGGTGGTTTTCGACACCAACGTCTATATCTCGGCCGCGCTGCACGGACACGAGGCCGAGACGGTCCTCGAACTGGCCTCCGCCCACCGTATCATCTTGCTCACATCCCCCGCCATTCTGTCCGAACTGGAAGAAAAAGTCCGGAACAAATTGGGATGGTCACAGGAACGCGTTACTCTTTTCTTGAAAATCATCCGCGACATAGTTGAAATTGTCGAACCGCAGATCACCCTGCAGGTTGTGGAAGCAGACGAAGACGACAATCGCATCCTGGAATGTGCAGTGACCGGCAATGCCAGCCTGATCGTGACTTTCGATAAAGATCTGTTGCGTTTGAAATCCTACGAAACCACCGGCATCATCACCCCGCGCCAGTTGCAATTCTATGGACTGGAAGGCAGGTAAAGAGGCCATTCTCCCCGCAAAAATGCAGAGAGCGTTGTCAGACGCTCTCTTTTTTACGAGCGGTACGTTTTCGGAGCAGCGCAAAGATGGCAATCCCGATCCAGGCCACGTTGACCCCCACCGAGGGCATGGCGCGGTCATAATTTCACCCTCACATCCACCGCCACCGCGCCTTTTGACAGCACGCGCAGCGGGTTGATCTCGATCTCAGCGATTTCCGGCAAATCATGCGCCAGGCGCGCCAGGCGCACCAATACATCTTTCACGGCTTCGGCATCCGCGCGGGCAATGCTGCGAAAACCTCCCAGTTTCCTCCCCGCCCAGGTGCGGCGCAGCAGTTCGTCGGCTTCGGAGAGGATCAGGGGGGCGAGGGCGAAGGCCACGTCTTTCAAGCCCTCCACTTCCACGCCGCCGGAGCCGAACATCATCAGCGCGCCGAATTGCGTGTCGCGCGCCGCGCCGAGGATGACTTCCTGTCCATCGGGCAATTGATGTTGGATGTATACGCCTTCGATTTTGGCATCTGGCTTGGCCAGGCGAGCGCGCCCGATCACGGTGCGGAAGGCCTCGGCAGCAACCTCAGGAGCAGCAATGCCGAGCAGCACGCCGCCCACGTCGGATTTATGGGGAATATCCGGCGAGGCCACTTTCAGCACAACCGGAAAACCCAATTCAGAAGCGATTTTTGCGGCTTCGGCCTCCGTGCGCGCCAGTTTGACGGGCGCGGTCGGGATGCCGTAGGCGGCCATTAAACGGTC
>MNXK01000216.1 GCA_001872165.1 Anaerolineae bacterium CG2_30_58_95 | reverse complement strand
GCCACTGCTGTCGCTCTTGTCCACCCTGCTGGCGCTGGCGGTGGGTGGGTTGGCGTCTCTGCCGCTCATCTGGCGCGAGGTGAGGATGCTGTTCCGCCTGTAAAAGCAGGGATAAGGAACCCGTTTTCTCCAGAGAAAACGGGTTCCTGGCGACCCTGTAAACTTGGGGTATAATCGCCGCCATGTCTGATATAAACGAAACACAACCCCATATCACGAACGAAACACAACCGAATGTGGTCGCCTCGCCTGCAAAAAAGCCCTCGCGCTGGATCGCAATCCTGGGCTTTGTTCTCCTGCTCGGGCTGGGTATATTGGGCGGCTATCAATCTGGCTTGGGTCAGCGCCGCGCGGCCCAGTCTACTGTGGTTTCCCAACAGCTCGACGAGCAGTACCAGCTTGGCATCCAGGCCATGGACGAAAACCGGTACGAAGTCGCTCTCCAGCATTTCCAGTTCGTCGTCGAACACGATCCCTCGTATCCGGGTGTCCAGGAGAAATTGACCGAAGTGCTGGTGAAGTTGAGCATCACACCCTCGCCCATACCTTCCCCAACCCCGACCCTTGTCCCGACCCCGGACTTGCGCGGCGTGGAAGAGATCTTTGCGCGCGCCAGGCAGCTTCTCGACGCCCAGGATTGGGATGGCGCCATCTCGAACCTGGATTCCCTGCGTAAGTCCGATCCCGCTTACCGCGCCGCCGAGGTGGACGGCATGTATTACATTACCTTGCGCAATCGCGGCGTCGGAAAAATCATTCCTCTCTCGCAATTGTGTAGCGACATCAACCTGGAAGGCGGCATCTACGACCTGACTTTGGCGGAACGGTTTGGGCCTTTGGATAGCTATGCCGAATCCCTGCGCACGTGGTCGCGCTTGTATATTACCGGCGCCAGCTTCTGGGAACTCGATTGGTATCAAGCGATGAACTATTTTGTCCAGATCTATCCCAACCTGCCCAATTTGATGGATTCCTCGTGCATGACGGCTACCGAGCGCTATCGTTATGCGACGCTCAAATACATCGAACTGGTATGGTTGTCTGGCGACTATTGCACCGCGCAGCACATGTACGACGATTTTTTCCTCAATATGCCCAACGAGAAAAATGCCACGGCTTATCCGACGGCCACTCAGGTGTACGATTATTGTTTGAATGGTGGTGGGCCACAGCCGACGCCTACACCTTGATAAGCTCCTTGAATCCCAAAAAGGAACCCGTTTTCTCCGAGAAAACGGGTTCCTGGTGTTTTAACAACATTGGGGATTCTCAAGTTTCGTGAACTATTGATTCTCGTCTATTTTTCTCTTGGATGTTCGTAGAATGTATACGGCTCGTCCGGGTAATAATGGATCAGCCGCCGGTTGGGGAAATCGGCTTTTATTGCCGCGTCGGGTACCCCTCCCTGGCCGAAGGCGAAGATGAAGGGGGTGGTCAGCCAGGGGTCCTGCAAATCCAGCAAGGCGCCGTAATCGGTCCACGTGTCCTGGATGTGGACGACGACGATGGCCGGTGTGAGCGCTTTGGCTTCCTCGGTCTGGAATGGGAGCAGGTCGGCGCGCTCGACGCCGTACAGACCGTGCATCCCTTGCAGGCGGGCAGGGAGATAGGAAAGCAGGTTATAGCTCACCAGAAATGCCAACAGACCAGCCGCAACAAGAAAGCGGCCGTTCTTCCAGATTTTCGCTTTCGACCAGCCTGCCAGCCAGAGGAATCCTGCCGCGCTGAAAAGGGTCACGCTATAAAATCCTTCAAAATAATAGCGCGGGCCGAAGGTCGTCGAGCTTGTCCAGTAGAGCATGTACGCCCCGGCCAGGCTGATGAAGGTGCTGCCGACCAACCACGCGGGCCGGTTGCGGCGCACTGCCCACAGGCCAAAAGGCAGGAACAGCCAGGAAAGATTCCCCCAACCAAAAAAGTCGCTCCAGCCGGTTGTCAGGGCTTTCTTCAGGCTGATCCAGCTCCAGAACAGGTTGTGGCCTCCCTGTTGGCGGCCAAAGGTGGAGCCGAAGCCGACCTTGTCGTAAGGCCACCACAGGGTATAAGGGTTGGTGAGGGGATCTCCGGTCACGGCATATTGCCAGAGAGGGAACAGCGCCGAGACCAGCAGGCTGATCACGCCAATGAGGAGCACTCGCCGGCGCACGTCCCGGCCGCCGCGCAGGAGCAGGATCAGGCCGTGGACGAAGAAGGGCAGCGCCACGCCCAGGGCGGTCAGAGGCCGGGTCAGGGCCAGCAGGCCCAGGGTCAGGCCGGCGACGAGGCTCGTCATCCAACGCGGTACCTTTGTCTCGTAGACGAATGTATCCAGCCAAGCCAGCGCAAAGATTAGGCTCAACACGAGCGACCAGGTATGGGAAAGCAGCGAGCCAGAGAGCATGAGGAAGAACGGCGAGAGCAGCGTCAGAAAGGCGGCCAGCAGACCGACCGCCGGGTTGAACACTTTCTGCCCCAGCCGGTAGGTCAGCCATACGGCCAGCCCGGCCAGCAGCGGGTTGACCCAGGCGCGCGCCCCGAGCAGGTAGCCAAAGGCCAGCACTACCGACCAGCCGGGCGGATATTTGGAAAAGCGCTGACCGTGATAATCCACCACGAACGGCGTCATCATGATGTTGGGATGGGGCGGGGAGGGGATGGTCAATTGACCGCGCGCGTAGACCTGCGCCTGCCAGACGAAAGCCATTTCGTCCTCGATGTGCGGTATGCGCTCGAAGACCAGCTCGGCGACAAGGTAGCTGGCCGCGATGGCAAGCAGGCTGAGGAGCAGGGCGAGCAGGATGGTTTTCCTTTGTGTTCCGCCTGCCCCCGTTCTTCGCGAAGCACCCTGCGGGTTGGGGGTCGTGACCTTCGTGGTTGAATCCTTTTTGGTTTCGGCTCATCCGCGTCAGGGGGTCGCCAGCACGCCGCTCAGGTCGTAGGCCAGCGCGCCGGTGATGCGGACGGGGACGATCTGCCCGATCTCAGGGCGCCCCTCGACGAAGACCCAGCCGTCAATTTCCGGCGCGTCGCGGTAGGAACGCCCAAGGTACATCCTCTTTTTCTTATCGCGGCCCTCGATGAGAACATCCAGCCTTTGCCCGACGAAGGATTGGTTGATCTGCAACGAGATGCTCTGCTGGAGGAGCATCAGGCGTTGGTAGCGTTCTTCCTTGACCTCGGCCGGGATGGGGTCGCCGAGCGGCTCGCTGGGCGTGCCTGGCTCGAACGAGAACTGGAATGCCCCGACGCGGTCGAAGCGCATTTCGGCGACGAAGTCCAGCAGCGTTTGAAATTCTGTCTCGGTCTCTCCGGGGTAGCCAACGATAAAAGTTGTTCGTATAGCCAGCTTTGGTAAAGCTGCCCGCATCTTGGCAATCGTCCTGTAGACCCACTCCATGTTAGCCGGGCGGGACATGCGCCGCAGGGTATCGGGATGGGCGTGCTGGAGCGGCATGTCGAAGTAGGGAAGGATTTGCGGGCGGCTTGCCATCACCTCGATCAGCCGGTCGGTGACGCAGCCCGGATAGGCGTACAGGACGCGGATCCAATCCAGACCCCCCTCAATCCCCCCTGGAAGGGGGGAGGATTGCGCTGCCTCGTCGGCCAGGCGTTCGAGTAATGTTGCCAGGCCATCTTTCATACCCAGGTCGTGGCCGTAATCGGTCGTGTCCTGGGCGATCAGGATTAGCTCGCGCACGCCCATCTCGCGCAGGCGGCGGGCGTCGTCGAGGATGGCGTTCATCGGGCGGCTGACAGCCGTACCTTTGATGAGCGGGATGGCGCAGAAGGCGCACGGGCGGCGGCAGCCGTCGGCGATCTTGAGGTAGGCGCTTGCCCCGGCGACGCTTGCACGCAAGGTATTGCCCTCCTCCGCGCGGATGGTGGGCGCGGCGGGCAGATGGTAGAGCGGCTCAGGACGGAGTCTTGAGCCTGCCGAAGGATGAGCCCCTTTGCGCAACTGGCGGACGACCTCCACAATGTCCATCCAGCGACGGGTGCCCAGGATGCCGTCAAGGCCGGGAACTTGCTTCGCGACTTCAGCCGCGTAGCGTTGGGTCAGGCAGCCGGCCGCGATCAGGAGTTGGTCGGGGCGTTTGGCTTCGGCCAGCGCACGCAGCACGTCGAACGATTCCTGGCGCGCCGGGCTGATAAATCCGCACGTGTTGACGATCAGCACGCTGGCCTGCTGGGGCGCTTTTACGAGCCGATAGCCATCCTGTTCCAGCAGTTGGGCCATCGAGTCGGAGTCGACCGTGTTCTTTGCGCAGCCGAGTGAGGTCAGGTGGAACGTTTTCCTATTCAAGGTATTTATGGTTTTGCGGTTGGCGTGGGTGTATATCTTGGGGTCGGCGTTCCCGTGGCTGTTGGCGTGACGCGCGGCGTGGCCGTCGGCGTGGGCAGCGGGGTCGGCGTCGGCTTCAAGACGTTCTTCGGTGTGTAGATGAGGTCAACGACTTCGCCGAAGGTGCCCATCACGCCCAGGTTGGTTTGATTGTAGATGATCTGCACGGCGGACCCGTCCCCGGTCAGCACTTCGATTCGCTCGCTCCCGTCGAAGGGATAGGCGCTGCCTGCCAGGATGCGGCCTTCGAGCTCGATCTTGCCATCCACCGTGACGCGCACCCAGGCGCGCTCCAGGCCGACCACGATGACCTGCACGTGACCCGCGATCAAGGTTGGGTAAGCAACGGCTGAGGTGGGTACGTTGGCAGGGCTGGGCGTTATAAGCTCGCTGGTTTGGGCGGCCGCGGAGGTTCCGGAGTCGGGCGCCGGCGAGACCAGCAACATGTCCGAGATCGAGGGCGCGGTGGCTTCGGTTTTGGGCGCAGCGCGCAATCTAATTACCTGGCTCGTGCCCCAAATGGCGAAGAAGAGCAGGAGCAGGATCAATCCGCCGCCGAAGATCAAGTCAAGGGAGAGAAAGCGGCGGAGCGAGGTTGGAATGCCATGTTCGAACCTGGCGTGCTGTTGTTTTTCTAGGGGCTGGGGCTGGCGTTCGAGTCGCTGGGCCTGCAGGCCCTCGGCAAAGCGGAGCAGGATTGCATCCACCTGCAAATCCAGGAAGTGGGCGTAGTTATTCAACATACCGCGCGCCTGCACCGAGGTCGGCAGGTGGTCGAAATCACCGGCTTCCAGCGCCTGGAGATAATGCTTGCGGACGTGGGTATGGCGTTCCACTTCGTCGAGCGTCAAGCTAAGCCCCTCGCGGCGCGTGCGCAGTTGCTCGCCGATGGCGATGAATATAGTTTGCGAGAGTAGCGGCTTTTGGGGTGTAGCTGAAATGGATTCGGAAGTCTCAGGCTCTGGAGGTTCAGCTTCAGATTCACTTGTACCTGCGCAAGTGCAGGCAGGCTCCGCTTCTGCCTCGGCCGGTTCTTCCTCGATAGGTTCAGTTTCGGGTGCTTCGGTCTCAACAGCAGTAGATATTGTTTCCGTTTGTTGAGGCGTAAGTTCTGCACTACTGGCGCGCTGGTTGGCGATCAATTCTTCCAACGAAAGGCCGAGGTAGTTTGCATAGAGGCGCAAAAAGCCACGCGCCTGGACGGGCGAGGGGAGCGCATCGAAGTTATCGTCCTCGAGGGCGTCAATGGCATAAGCGCGGATGTGCGTGGCCTGCGTGACCTGCTCGATGGTCAGGTTGCGCGCCAGGCGGGCTTTTTTGAGTTGTTGACCGACCGAGTAGGCGTTGCCCTGAGCTCTCGGCCTGGGGGGCCTCGGCCCGAAGGCTTGTTGAAGGGTGCTGCGCATTGATTCTGTCATGATCTTGTAGAACAGAACATCACCGGTTCCCCTGGCTGGTTTGACCGGTGATGTTTGCGGGTATATTTTATTCTGTCTACTATGCTTCGGCGGCGGGTTCGGCAGTCTCGCCAGTTTCAGTCTCGCTCACGGTCTCGGCTGGTTCAGCTTCGGCAGGTTCGGCTTCAACAGGTTCAGGCTCTGCTTCGACAGGTTTGGCTTCGACACCGTTCGTGCCGCGAGCAACGGCGGCATCAGCACGTTCGCTGCGCTCAGTGTAAACTCCGCGATCCTGTGGACGCCGGTGCGAGACGGCAGGCTCAGGTTCTGCTTCGACAAGCTCAACCTCGGCAGGTTCAGCTTTTACAGCTTTGGCCTTGATGGTTTCCGCCTTGGGCGCGACCGGCAGGTTTGGCTCCGCTTCACCTTCGCGGTAGACGACGACTTTGACCTCCGGGATCAGATCCATCGTCAGGCGAATATGGATTTTATATTCGCCGAGGATGCGTAGAGGCTGCATGTCAATCTGCTGGCGCTTGATGGCGTAGCCGGTCTTCTTCTGGATGGCATCCGCTATCTCTTGCGAGGTGATCGAGCCGTAAAGCTTGCCGGTCTCGCCGGCACGCGCGGCGAAGGACAATTCCAGGCCCTTCAGATGCTCGGCAACCACGCCCATCTCTTCATTCAAGATGGCACGCTGTTCGGCGGCCTTTTGGCGGATCTTCTCGGATTGCTTCAGCGCGCCCGGCGTGGCCAGAACGGCCAGTCCCTGCGGGATCAGGAAATTGCGCCCGTAGCCATCCGCGACGCGTTTGACGTCACCTGCGCGGCCGAGTTTGTAAACGTCCTTGATGAGCAATGCTTTCATTCTTCAAGCCCTTTCTGGGATAAAATATTATGGAGCGAAGGGTACAACGCTCCGGCGGCTGATTTTACCAGACCTGATGTCAGGTGGGAAGGTCAATTTGGTGGCGACGGAGTCCAACGTCTCCCGACGTTGGAACGCAAAGGGGGAGAAAAACTGGTTTGAAAAATTTAAGATTGGAGTATAATGGATAAAATCGTTATCCCTGTCGGTCATCTTCCTCCTACAAATGACTCAAGCGACACTCCTGGTCATAGAGGGTAAGCGCGCAGACCATCCCGCTTTCGCTGCTGCCCTGCGTAAGAAAGGCTTCGATGTTGAGCTGGTCTCCAACGGAAGCCAGGCCTTGGCGCGCCTGGAAGGCAAGTTCGATGCGGAGCATTCGTTGTCACCCGATGTCGTGGTGGTCCACGCTGCCTCTTTGCGCACCAGCGGCAAACGCATCTGCCAGTCGCTGCGGGAGAA
>MNXK01000159.1 GCA_001872165.1 Anaerolineae bacterium CG2_30_58_95 | reverse complement strand
TGCGGCTTCAAGGTTTTCGAGGCTGCCGTCGCGGCAGGCGGACACGTGCGCAGCTTCAACGCCAAAGGCCTGGGCGATTATACGCGCAAGCAGATTGACGAATTAGCCGCCTTCGTCCAGGAATACGGCGCAAAAGGCCTGGCAACCATCGCCCTGCCGACCGAGGGAGAACTGCGTTCCTCGTTCGCCAAGTTTTTACCGGAGGAACGGGTAACAGCTATCCTATCCCGGATGGAAGCGGAAAAGGGCGACCTGCTGCTCTTCGTCGCCGACAAGCCCGCCGTCACTTTCGAGACCCTGGGCCGGCTGCGCGTTTTCCTGGGCGACCGCCTCGGCCTGCGCGACCCGGACGTGCTCGGCTTTTGCTGGATCATTGATTTCCCCTTCGTGATGTGGAACGAGGAAGAAAAACGTTGGGATCCCAGCCATCACCTGTTTACCGCGCCGGTGCCGGAGGATATCCCGCTGCTGGATACCGATCCGGGCAGGGCGCGCGGCCAGCAGTATGATATGGTGCTGAACAACTACGAGGTCGGCGGCGGCTCGATTAGGATCCACCGCCGTGAGTTGCAGGAGAAAGTTTTCGAACTCATCGGCCTCGATCCCCAGGTGGCCTGCCAGCGTTTCGGCCACTTGCTGGAGGCTTTTGAATACGGCACGCCGCCGCACGGAGGCATCGCGCCCGGCATTGACCGCATCGTCATGATCCTGGCCAACGAACCCAACATCCGCGAGGTGATTGCCTTCCCCAAGAACCAGGCAGCCCGCGACGTGATGGCGGGTGCGCCATCACCGGCCGAGCCGGGACAGTTGAAGGAATTGCACATAGCTATTAGAGAGTAGAGAACAGAGAGCAGTTACTATTCTCTGCTCTCTATTCTCTATTCTCTGATCTCTTCTCTCTCCGAGGAGTAAAAATATGGCTATTATCCGCGTTGACAAGATCACTGATTACACCGGCCAGGAAGTGACCATCCAGGGCTGGGTCTACAACCGCACCGACAAGGGCAAGCTGGTCTTCCTGCTCGTGCGCGACGGCTCAGGCTTCGTCCAATGCGTAGCCTTCAAAGGCGACCTGGAAGAGGCGCTGTTCGACCATCTCGTCCGCCTGCCGCAGGAGTCGTCGGTTATCATCACCGGCGCGGTGCGCGCGGACAAGCGCGCCCCCGGCATCCCCGGCGGCTATGAGATCGGCGTCAAAAGCGTCGAAATCGTCCAGGAAGCCGCCGAGGATTACCCGATGGCGCTCAAAGAACACGGCGTGGACTTTGCCCTCGACCATCGTCATCTCTGGATTCGTATGCCTTCTCAGTGGGCCATCCTGCGCGTGCGCGCCACGATCATCAGCGCCATGCGCGAGTGGCTGGATGGCAACGGCTTCATCAACATGGATACGCCCATCCTGACCCCGGCCGCCTGCGAGGGCACGACAACGCTCTTTGAAACCGAATATTTCGATGAAGGCAAGGCCTATCTTGCACAATCCGGCCAACTCTATAACGAAGCCAACATCATGGCTTTCGGCAAGGTTTATTGCTTCGGCCCCACCTTCCGCGCCGAAAAATCGAAAACGCGCCGCCACCTGACCGAGTTTTGGATGCTCGAACCGGAGATGGCCTTCTGCGATCTCGATCAGATGATGGAGGTCGAGGAGCAGATGGTCACACACATCGTCAAGCGCGTGCTGCGAGACCGCCAGCCAGAACTCAAGTCACTGGGTCGCGATACCTCAACACTGGAAAAGATCGAACCGCCCTTCCCGCGCATCTCCTACGACGATGCGGTCAAAATGATTGACGAGATGCGCGAAAAAACCGACGATCCTGAGCAGAAAGAACTGCTCAAGATCGAGTGGGGCATGGACTTCGGCTCACCGCACGAGACCGAATTAACCAGCCACTTTGAAAAGCCAGTCTTCGTCTACGGCTACCCGACGCAGGTCAAGGCCTTTTACATGGAACCCTGGCCTGGTCGCCCCGAAGTCTGCAAGAGCGTGGATTTACTCGCGCCGGAAGGTTACGGAGAAATCATCGGCGGCTCGGAGCGCATGGCCGATTACAACTTGCTGCTCCAGCGCATCCACGAGCATGGCCTGCCCGAAGAGGCTTTTAAGTGGTATCTGGAGTTGCGTAAATACGGCAGCGTTCCCCACTCCGGCTTCGGGATGGGCGTGGAGCGCACGGTTGCCTGGCTGTGCGGAATCGAGCACATCCGCGAAACGATCCCCTTCCCGAGGACGATCAAGAGGGTGTATCCGTAGCGAATGTTGTATAATGGCATTGTGAGGTGAAAGATGACCACTCCTGCCATCCATTCCATTGTCAAGATTTTAGAAGAACTGCCTGAAACCCGCCAGAGACAGGCCGCCACTCACCTGCAAAATTACCTTGCAGGCGCGCATACCGGACGCCGCAAAGGGAAAACAGGCAGGCAGGTATTGAGATTCGCGGGCGTCATCTCGCCGACCGACCTGAAACAGATCCAGAAAGCCATCGAAGCAGGGTGCGAGCAGGTGGATAGTAATGAGTGGTAGTTTCCTTCTGGATACCAACATTGTCATCGCTCTCTTCGGTGATGACAATGCTGTTAAAGAAAAACTGGCCGCTGCACAGGAGATATTTATACCCAACGTAGTGATTGGTGAACTCATCTACGGGGCTTACAAATCGAGCCGCAGCCTGGAGAACCTGGATCGCATTGACGAACTCACCGTGAGCAACGTGATCCTGGGGAGTGATGCAGAAACCGCCCGGCTATACGGAGAAATAAAGTCCAGCCTCCGGCAGAAGGGACATCCCATCCCGGAAAATGACATCTGGATCGCGGCCATTGCCATCCAGCATGAATTGACACTGGTGAGCCGCGACGCTCATTTTACAGAAGTGGATAGATTGCACTCGGAGAGGTGGTAAGTCTTTGTTCGCGATCCGACAGGGTTTCTTAAAATCATTCAGGACTCTAATTTTTCTCTACCCTTGCCCTTGACTTTATGGTATAAGTTAGTAACCCTGCTGTGTGCGTGATGCTGCGCCCACGGTTTTGAGCCAACACTTACAAAAAGGGTCTCCATCTTACAGCGACGACGCGATAGGCTTGAGCCAAGGCGGAGTCTCTGGGTCGAGACCCACCTGCGAAAGCAGGTTCAAAACTTTGCAGCACACGGCATGGCGGGGTATTGTTTAACAATCGAATAACGGAGAATCAGCGGCTGAGTCTCATAGCCAGTGTCACTGCGAGCGAAGCGAAGCAGTCCTCTCCCAACGCGGAGATTGCTTCGCCGCCACACCGTCCCGGTGTCCTTCCGGGAAAGAACGGCGGCTCGCAATGACATGGTAAAAGAGATGACGAGGTGGAGGTTCCCCGGCGCGAGCCGGGTGTTAAAGACCTCACCCTTCCCCTCCCTGCCCTCCTCTTCCCTCTCCTGCCAGGAAAGGGAAGAGGAGGGCGGCCGGAGGCCGGGTAGGGGATGGGTGAGGTCAGAAAATCGGATAGATCAGCGGATGCCTCCGGAGCCTGATCACAGGCTCCTTTCTCCCTTCCGAAAGAAGCGCAACGGCATTAAACCTGTGCCTGTGCTGAAATCCATCTGGTAACAGGTGGGCCAAGGCGTGCGCGGTGGTCAGGCGGAATCCGCCTGTTTGTATCTATGGAAGGGCTGCCAGCCGATGTTTTATTGTGCAAAAGGCACGCCCGCGCGTGCCTTTTTGTTTTGGAGAACCTCGATGAAAAACGACCGACCTGCTCCTGACGTTCTATCCCTGCCCGGCAAGTCGTGGCCGGTGATGCTGCCGCGTTCGTGTGGATTCCAGTCCCGGCCGGACGCGCAGGATCGAGGTCACGCGCGTACCGGCTCCTGTTCGATTCGGACATTGTCCCGCCAACCCATCACATCATCCACACCAAAGAGGTAAAAATGGATACCAAAGAACTTCTCGCTCGTGTCAAAAATGATAACGTCAAATTCATCTCCTACCAGTTCTCTGACGTGACCGGCGCGGTCAAGAGCGTAGACGCGCCCGTCAAGCAACTGGATACCGCTCTCGAAGACGGCGTCTGGTTCGACGGCTCGTCGGTGGAAGGCTTCGCCCGCATCCAGGAAAGTGACATGCGCCTGGTGATTGACCCCGACACGTACGCCGTCCTGCCGTGGTCCCCCGCGGACTTCCGGCGGGCGCGCCTCTTCTGCGACATCTACACGCCCGACGGCACGCCCTTCGAGGGCGATCCGCGCGGGACACTGAAGCAGATGCTCGCTAAAGTAGCCGAGCGCGGTTGGACGTACAACGTAGGGCCGGAACCGGAGTTCTTCCTCTTCAAGCGCAATGGCGGCGAGAGCGTTCATCCTGTGCCGCACGACATCGGCGGCTACTTCGATTTTTCGGCTGACGACGAGGCCGTGCGCGTCCGTACCGAGTTGATGGACGCCTTGAGCACGATGGGCCTGGAAGTGGAAGTCGGCCACCACGAGGTCGCCCGCGGCCAGCACGAGATTGACTTCCGCTTCGACGACGCCCTGCGCACCGCTGACAAAGTTCTGACGCTCAAGTACACCGTCAAAGCCATCGCCGCACAGCACGGCTTGGTCGCCTCGTTCATGCCCAAACCGATCTTCGGCATCAACGGCTCTGGTATGCACTGTCATCAGTCGTTGTTCGATAAAAAGGGAGATAACCTGTTCTTCGACCCCAAGGACGATCATCACCTCTCGAAACTGGCCTACTCGTTCATCGCCGGACAATTGACCCACGCCCGCGCGCTGGCCGCGGTCGTCGCCCCGACGATCAACTCGTACAAGCGGCTGGTGCCCGGCTACGAAGCGCCGGTGTACGTTGGCTGGGCGCAGATCAACCGCTCGGCGCTGATCCGCATCCCGCGCTACACCGAAGGGCGCAATAAAGCCATGCGTGCTGAACTGCGCTTCCCCGACCCATCCTCTAATCCATACCTGGCCTTCACCGTCATGCTGGCCGCCGCTTTGGACGGCATTGACAAAGGGATGACCCCACCCAAACCGCTCAACAATGTCAACGTCTATCACCTGTCTGAGGACGACCGTAAGCGGATGAAGATCCCATCCCTGCCCGGTTCACTTTCTGAGGCATTGCGCGAACTGGCGACCGATAAAGTGCTCCAGGAGGCGCTTGGCCCGATCACCTACGAGGCTTTTACCCGCGCCAAGTGGGCGGATGTGGAAGAATCCCGCACCCACGTCACGGATTGGGAGATAGAGAGGTATCTGGAAGTGGCGTAGGAAAGCGGTAAATTTTGAGCGTCCCTTCGAGCGGATTCCAGTCACAGACGAGCGTTATCCTTATCTCAACGGCTTGATTTTTTCAGGTTGCTGTTGTTTTCTGGCAAGTTCCCAATCGTGACGGAGTTCATCCTGGTGCATGGATGCCCATTCGATAACCAATCCTAATGCGCGTGATGGAAGACTGCCATGGAACACTGCCAATGTGTTGATGTTGACCCACGCTTCATCATCGCCATAGAACGCATGGAAATGAGGCGGATTGTGGTCATCGTAGAACATGCGGATGACGATGCCGAAAAAGCGGCAAATCTCAGGCATAGACAGGGTTTTCTTTGAGAGCGGGGAATAGTTCTTCGGGCGTCTTGCCGGTCAGCTTCATGTAGAGGGAATCGGCGTCAATGTCAATGTCTTCCGCCCATGCCAGCCGCCGGCCGCCTTCGATGGAAACCTTTTTAAAATCCTCGTAATCGTTCCAGCAGGCAAACACGCCTCTCCCGGCCAGATGGGAAAGGTCAACTTCCCCGGCAGCGCCATCGGCAAATCTCAGGCGAATTTTGTAACCATTCAGCGGCTGCGCCTCTACAATCTTTGGCGTGAACATAGGATTTTCCTCGTGATAAAAGCGACCTCTGACTTCGACGATTTTATTATACAACAGAAGAAGGGAAGTGAATCATCGCCTCATCATACTTTGAATGGATTGAAATTTGTCTCGCGGTCGTAATAATCCTCGTTCTCCGCCTTTTTCAATCCCCGCACCACCCCATACGTGACCGGCGTCATTAGCGCCTCCACGCCGCATTTGAATAAATAATTGGTCAGCGTCAGCGTCAGGAACAGGCTCCAGGGGAAAACCTTGAAGAGCGAAGCAATGACGATAAACACGACTGTATCCACCAGTTCGCCGACGAGGGTGCTGCCGATGGTGCGCGTCCACAACCAGCGACCCTTGGTCAGAATTTTCATCTTCGCCAGCACAAACGAGTTGGAAAACTCCCCCGACCAGAATCCGGCCAGGCTGGCCAGCACAATCCCGCCGCTGGACATGCCGCCCAGGATGGCAAGATAGGCCGCGTCGCCGGCATATTGTTGCCATTGCGCTTCACCCGGCAGGATACTGACGATCCAAAAAATGCCCGCGCTCAACGCCAGGCAGGCGAATCCAGCCCAGATGACTCGCCGCGAGTTTTTGTAGCCGTAGACTTCGGTGAGGATGTCACCAAAAATATAGCTGACCGGGAAGAGCAGCGTCCCCGCGTCGAAGGCCATGCGGACGCCGAATAGGCTGAAGCCCCAGTCCACGATCTTGGCCGAGGAGGCGATGTTGCTCACGACGAGCACCGTCACGAAGAGGGCCATGATGAGGTCGAAGTAACGATACTGCTTCATGCTTTCTCCCATGTTTTGATAAGGCGGAAACTACGACCACCGGGGCAGTTTTCAGTGTTCAGTATTCAGTGATCAGTCACTGAATACTAAACACTGGCTTTAGAAGCAATACTGTTTAGATAAGGTCGCAGAGACGGCTCCTCGCGAAGCACCCTGCGGGCACGCCGTCGGGCATGGGAGCCCGACCTTCTTAACTAAACAGTATTGGCTTTAGAAGTCATTTTGCAAAACGCGCACAATCCCGGCGCGGAAGTCGGCTGCCCGCAGTTGGGACAGGGATGAAGCTCCTGCTGGATGGCTTCGGGCTCGGCGAACAGTCCCTTTTTGCGCGCTTCGAGGAAGGACAGGTAGAAGGACAACTTCGCACCCGGACGGTTGTTTTCCAATTCATTGAGCAATTCCTTGTAGTAAATCGAGGTCGCGCCCACGGCGAAGGGACACTCGTCGTAAATGTACTCAATGCCGCGCAACAGGGCGTAGGCGAGCATCTCGCGCTCGTAGAGGCGACAGAGCGGCTTGACCTTGCGCGCCAGGCCGGGGGTCGCAGGAAGAACCGGTCCCTGCCGCAGCAGGTATTCGCCCGACCAGGTCAGCGTATTGCCGAACAGCACCGCGGCCTCGTCGTCCAGATTGTGACCGGTGGCCAGAACAGCGTAGCCGAAGTCACGCGCGATGCGGTTCATTTCGTGACGCTTGACCAGTCCGCAAACCGAACAGGATTTGCCGCGCCCGCGCATGGTCGCCGTGGACAGTTCAGGAATGGTCATCCCTGTCTGTTGCTGGATGTTGACGATTTGCAGTTTCAGGCCGCGCTCGGCAGCAAATTCCTCGGTCAGGCGCTGCGACTCGGACGAGTAGGCAATGCCCTCATCAATGCCGAGGCAGATGTAGAGGCCGTCGGCTACGTAGCCGAGGCGATGGAGGATATCCCACAACGAGAGCGAATCCTTGCCGCCCGAAACCGCCACAAGGATTTTCTCCTCGCGGCTGAACATGCGGTACTTTTTGATGAAGCGTTCAACCTGCGCCGGGACCCATTCGAGGTAGTGTTCCTTGCATAGAGCCAGTTTGTGCTGGCGCATGTTGACAGCGGCTTTTTGGCCGCAGGTTCTGCATTTCATGGTGATTCATTCCATAAGCGTCTTGCATGAGGAAGAGTGAAACGTGAAACGTAAGATACCATTACGTTTTACGCATTACGTTTCACGCCGCACTCACCCTCCAGAGATGACCGCCACAAGCTTGATCGTCTCGCCCTCGCGCAGGATTTCATCCTCTACGATCAATTCGCCGTCACGGGTGGCGATGACCGATTCGGGCAAAATATCAATTCTCTTGAGCGCCGAGAGCAGCGTCATGCCGGGGCGGACTTCGTATTCTTTGCCACGCAGGATGATTTTGACCATGCTGTCACCTTAGTTCGTGAAATTCGTGGCTAGTATCCTGTGCTAATCACCAACAGCAAACCGCAGGTACTTCGCCGTCGATTTGTCCATCATGACATACTCCCCTCTATAAGCCTCCGGCATGAGAGCAGCGATCTGGAACATGATCTCGTCCGCCACCTGCTGGCGGACCTGGCGCGTTACCTTCTCTTCCACCTGCAGGCGGAAGGGTTGCCCCACCTTGACGTGAAAATCCGTCCGCTTCAGGCGCTTGAGGTTGCCGCTGAAGTTCTCCCCGCCCCAGTGCGCCAGCGGCAGGAGCATCACACCAGAGCGCAGGGCAATCATCGCCACGCCGGGACGAGCGCGCAACAGCCGCCCGTGACGCGAGCGCGTCCCCTCTGGGGCGACGGCCAGGATGCAGCCCTGTTCCAGCGCGGTAAAGCCTTTTCGCAAAGCATCCACATCCGCTTCGCCGCGGCGGATGGGGATGGCGCCCCACAGGTCGAAAAGCCAGCCCATGAAAGGGTCGTCCCAGGTCTCGATCTTGGCGAAGCCAGTGACGGGTCGCGGCTGGAGATGGGCAAACAGCAGCGGCACTTCCAACGAACCGATGTGATTGGTCACCAGGATAAGCGGTCCGCGCGCCGGTACCTGCGCCAGCGAAGCCATGTCAATACGGCAAATAATCCGCGTACCCACACGGACGAGCCAGCAAAGAAAATAATAGAGAAGTGTTCTTATCACGACAGTTTAAACAGGTTTCTGGCAGATGAATTCGATCTGTCCCGGCAGCAGTTCGATGGTCAACTCGGAACCGGCATAGCAGACCGTCTCGCCATCGCAATGAACCGGCAGAGTCCCTTGCAGCGCGCTGACGGTCACTTTGCGTGCTTGCCCAGTCTTGACTTCCGGCTGGGTGGCCTGCGTGCCTTTCATGAAGTACGGGATGAGTTGAAAAACGCGCAATTT
>MNXK01000034.1 GCA_001872165.1 Anaerolineae bacterium CG2_30_58_95 | reverse complement strand
CTCATTAGGCTAATGTTTTTTTAAAACCACTTGAAATCTGCTCCGCTTTGTGTCATAATATTCTCGTCCCTGGGGCATGAACCAGGGCCGTGCTCTAAAAACAGGTAAAACAGATCAAATGGTTATTTCCTGGCCGCTTTGGTTTTGAAATCCAAACCGCTTTCATCGGATTTGGCTTCCACGAGCACGGTCGCGCCGTTGGGGATTTCCCCGCCCAGCAGCTTGACCGAGAGCGGGCTTTCCACGTATTTCTGCAAGGCGCGCTGCAATGGGCGTGCGCCAAAGGCCGGGTCGTAGCCGGTCTTGGCCAACCACTTACGGGCAGGCCCGGACAGCTCGACTTTGACGCCGAACTCGTTCAGGCGTTCCTGGATTTCACTCATCTGCAAGTCAACGATCTTTTCCATCTGGTCGAGCGACAGCGGCGAGAACATGATGATCTCGTCAATGCGGTTGAGGAACTCAGGCCGGAAGTTGCTTTTGAGCGCCTTCTCGATCTTGGCGTGCGCCTCGCGATCCTCATCCGTCTCGGTGGGTTGGAGAAAGCCCAGCGTGCCGCCCTTACGCACGTATTCGGTGCCCAGGTTGGAGGTCATGATCAGCACCGTGTTGCGGAAGTCCACCACGTTGCCTTGGCCGTCGGTCATGCGGCCAGCATCCAGAATTTGAAGCAAGGCATTCCAGACCTCCGGATGTGCCTTTTCGATCTCATCGAAGAGGATGATCCGGTAAGGTCTGCGGCGCACGGCCTCGGTCAGTTGACCGCCTTCCTCGTAGCCGACATAACCGGGCGGCGCGCCGAACAGCCGCGAGACGGTGTGCTGCTCCCGGTATTCGGACATGTCAATCTGCACCAGGGCCTCCTCGTCGTCGAACATGAACCAGGCCAGCGCCTTGGCCATCTCGGTCTTGCCGACCCCCGACGGGCCGATGAAAATAAACGAACCTATCGGCCGGGATGGATCCTTCAAGCCGGAGCGGGCGCGGCGGATGGCATCCGAGATGGCATGGATGGCCTCGTCCTGGCCGATGATGCGCTCGTGCAGACGCTCTTCCATGTGCAGCAGCTTCTGCGACTCGGTCTCCATCATTTGCGTGACCGGAATCCCGGTCCACATGTGGACAACTTCCGCGATGTCGTTGACATCCACCACTTCGTCGAGTTTGTGTTCGGCTTCCCATTTGTCGCGCTTGGTGCGGAATTCTTCATCCGTGCGCAGGCGGTTGACCTTGATCTCGGCGGCGCGTTGGTAATCGCGGGCGTTCGAGGCGGCGTCCTCCTCGGCTTGTAGACGGTCAATTTCGCTCTTTATGGTTTTCAGGTCACTGGGCAGAGAATAGAGTGCCACGCGCAGTTTGGCAGCCGACTCGTCCATCAGGTCAATGGCTTTATCCGGCAGGTGACGGTCGGTAACGTAGCGATCCGCCAGCCTGGCGGCTGCCACCAGGGCTTCGTCCGAGAAATGCACCTTATGATGCGCCTCATAGCGGTCGCGCAAGCCTTGGAGCATTTTGATGGTGTCGTCCACGCTCGGTTCTTCCACATAGACCGGTGCGAAGCGGCGTTCCAGTGCGGCGTCTTTTTCTATGTATTTATGGTATTCGTCCAGCGTGGTGGCGCCGATGCACTGCAGCTCGCCGCGCGCCAGGGCGGGCTTGAGCATGTTGCTGGCATCCATGGCGCCCTGCGCCGCCCCCGCGCCGATCACGGTGTGCAGCTCGTCAATCATCAGGATGACCTCGCCCGAGGAGCGCTGCACCTCCTCGATGGCGGATTTCAGCCGCTCCTCGAAATCGCCGCGGAAGCGCGAACCGGCGATCATCGCCCCCAGGTCGAGGGCAACCACGCGTTTGCCACTCAATATCTCAGGTATATCGTTGGTAGCGATTTTCTGCGCCAGGCCCTCGACGATGGCGGTCTTGCCCACGCCGGCTTCGCCGATCAGCACCGGGTTGTTCTTGGTGCGCCGGGAGAGGATCTGGATGAGGCGCATAATCTCGGTGTCGCGGCCGATGACCGGGTCGAGTTTGCCCTCACGCGCCAGTTTGGTCAGGTCATGCGAGTATTTCTCCAGCGTGCGGTAACGCGCCTCGGCATGGGGGTCGGTGACGCGCTGTCCGCCGCGCAATTGCTGGATGGCCTCGTAGACCCGCTCGCGGGTCAGGCCGACGCCTTCGAGGATGCGGGCGGCAGGTGTGTTGCGCTCGCTCAAAATCGCCAGGAAGATGTGTTCGGTCGAGATATACTCATCCTTCAGGCGGTTGGCCTCTTCGTTCGCCAGGTCAATGATGCGCTTGACGCGCGGGGTGATGAAGATCTGCCCCGCCCCGCCGCCGCCGAAGATGTTGGCTTTGGGGCTCATGCGCAGGGTTTGATCCAAGCGCTCGGAGAGTTGATTGGTGTTGATATTTAGATTTTGCAGAATCTGGGGGATCACCCCACCGGGCTGCTCGATGAGCGCCAGCAGGATGTGCTCGGTATCAATCTGGTTATGTCCGTAACGCTGGATGATCTCGGCGGCGCGCTGGGCGGCCTCCTGGGCGCGTTCGGTAAAGCGGTCGAATCGCATCATAGGCGGAATCCTTTCGGGAGGACAAATTGTTCGTTGTCCAACGTTGGCGATTATAACAAAGGCTTATCCACAGAACGGCAAAAAAGCATTAGAAGATTGTATGATTTGTGGTTCAGGCAACGTCATAACGGCCTTGATTCTACCCTTTTGCTTTAGAATTGCAAGTCAGGAAAGGCTATAATTAGGAAATGCAATCGAGAAAGGAAACAATATGAAAATAAGCTTTCTCATCCTTCTCCTATTTATTTTCTTCGTCTCCGCTTGCAACTTGCCGGGAGGCAGCGGCGCGACACAGGCCCCCGCTCCGGGCGAGTCCACCGGTCCTTGCGGCGATGGCGTCTGCTCCGGGCCGGAAGATGCCCAGAACTGTCCAGCGGACTGCCCCTCGTCTCCGGCCGGGACCTCGCAGCCGGCTCCTGTCCATCAAGGCGACGCGCCGCTCTACCTGACCACCATGACCCACATGGAAGGCAATTTCACCGATGACCGGGACCAAGCTGTCTTCCTCCGTCACGTTGAGGAGTTGCGCTACGGCATGGATCTGGCCGAGGAGTACAACGCCCTCCTGACCATCGAGAGCGAGAAACCCTTCGCCCGGGCCAACACAATTTGGAATCTAAATATCATGGCCGAGGCGCGCGACCGGGGCTTTGGCGTCGGTACACACTGTGACTTCGGCTTCCAGAGCGAGTTGATGCCGGTGGAACAATATGCGCAATTCTTTGCCGAGAACAAGGCCCTGGTGGACGCGTTGGTCGGCGCGGAAAACAACCTGGGTTGTTCCGGCGGCGGCGGGGTCAACGATTGGGCGCAGGCGGCCAGCATGGCCGGGTTCAAATACCTGGATGGCATTGTCGGGATGCACTATCTCTCGATGCCGCTGGAGAACCGCCCCGACAGCACCTGGACGGACGATTACATCCGCACGGTCGGCTACCACGATAGCGCTCCCGTCGACCTGTACCAGCGCATCTATCCCTTCGGGGTTGCCAATGCCCAGGATTTCGCCGCCGACGAAAATCCAGTCATCGTGGTCTCGCCCGGCGCACTGGGAATCCTCTCCGGTATGACCGAAGGTATCGGCGAAGTTGGCTACGAACAATGCCATCCCGAATGCGTGCTGACCAACGCGGACGTGGATGCCCTGGCGGCAAAGATCCGGGAAATTGACCTGAACCGCGACCGCAGCCGCATCGCCAAAGTAATCGTCTATATCCCCGCCAACTTTTATGTTCCGGAAAACGAGGCTGTCCTGCGCTATTTCTTCGAGCAGACGCAAATACTTCAGGAACAAGGCATCATTACCTGGGCCACGCAGAAGCACGTTTATGAAGCTTACATAGCCTGGAATCAATAAAACGCATGGTCGCCATTACTGCCTCTATCCTTGCCAAAGTCCCGCAACTGCGCCCGCTCAACATCCTGACCGACCTGCCGCGGGTAGCAGACCTGGTCGAGAGCTGTTTCGCGGGCACTTTGGATACCGAGGGTCACCGTTACATCCAACAAATGCGGCGCGCTGGAAATGACAGCTATTTCTTGCGTTGGGCAGCGAACGCCATAGATACGGTCTCGATGCCGCTTTCAGGTTACGTTTGGGAGGAGAACCGTGAAGTGGTCGGGAACGTCAGCCTGGTGCCTTTCAAGCGCGAAGGGAGAAAGATCTATTTGATCGCCAACGTTGCCGTCCGCCCCGATTGCCGCCGCAAGGGGATCGGTCGCGCACTGACCCTGGAGGCCGTGCAGCATGCCCGTCAACGAGGCGCGCAAACCACCTGGTTGCACGTCCGCGACGACAATCCGGGCGCGGCGGCGCTGTACGCCAGCCTGGGATTCCGCGAACGCGTCCGGCGCACGCTGTGGCAGGCGGCTCCTGACCGCAGCCTCGGCCCGCTTGGCGCGGGGATCACGATCACATCGCGCCAGGCGCGCGACTGGCCGCAGCAGGAGGCCTGGATGCAGCAGCTCTATCCCAATATGCTGGCCTGGTACCACCCGATCCCGTGGCTGTCGTTGCGCCCCGGTCTGGGGCCTTCCCTCTATCGCTTTTTCCTGGAGTACGAGACGCGCCAGTGGGCTGCCCGCGTGGATGGCGGCCAGTTGCAGGGTGTGTTGGCCTGGCAGCCATTTATGGGGCACGCTGACCGGCTCTGGGCGGCTGCTCCGCTCGAAGGCGGAGAAGGTGCGCTGGCTGCCCTGCTGCTGCACGCCCGGCATACCCTCTCCTGGCAGAAAAATCTCACCTTGGAGCTGCCAGCCGGCCAGGCTCAAGAAGCGATCCTGGCGGCGGGCTTCAAGCCAATCCGCACGCTGATCTGGATGCAGGCGGATGAAACCCCGCTCCCCGAATCTCGTAAATCACTATAGCGAGATCGAAGACTTCTCTCAGACCCTAAAGGTTTTTTTGGCAAACCAGGTATAAATCTTGCTGGAAAATCCTGCTTGAAATGCACGTTTGATTGCAAAGGAAACCTTTAGGGTCTTTCAGGCACAACGAAGGAGGCTGAAATGAGATTTATCATACGCTGGGGGATCAATGCGGTGGCGCTTTGGGCTGCCATCGCCATCCTGCCCGGCCTTGTCTACGCAGGCAACTGGGTTGGCGTGGTGCTGCTAGCGCTCGTTTTCGGGCTGGTCAATGCCCTGTTACGTCCCCTGCTCAAGCTGCTGACCTGTCCGCTCATTATCCTGACCTTGGGCTTGTTCGCCCTGGTCATCAACACCCTGCTCTTCGCCGTGACCGCCTGGGTGGGCAACTTCATCGGGATTTCCCTTACCATCGCCGACCCGTTTTGGTGGAACGCCTTCTTGGGCGCGCTGATCGTCAGCGCGGTCAGTATCGTGCTCAGCCTGATCTTGCGGGACGAGTTGAAGGGGCGGAAACGGAGGAAGTGATCAGTGATCGGTTATCAGTGATCAGTGAAAAGAGCAGCCTGTGCGAGGAGGCTGCTCTTTTTTGACTCACGGCTTTCTGTAGCCTAGTCTCCTGACAGGCAGCACCCCTGCCTCGGCGAAAGACTCCTCGCGGAGCACACCCGCAGGGTGCGTTCCCTCCGAGGATTTGACCGCAGGTCTACCCAACCCGGGGAGGAGACCTTTGGTCGGTCGTGTGTCGGGGTCAGGAGCCCCCGACACAGCAGGTTTTTAGGGTGTATAATTTGAGCAAGGAGAACCTGATTATGGTGCTCAGCGAAAGAATTCAGGAATACATCAACAAACTTCCCTTGTCATTTCAGGAGGAAGTGCTTGATTATTTAGAGTTCCTCCTTGCCAAAGCGGAGCGTGAAGATAAAGAATGGTTGCGGCTCTCACTCACATCAGCAATGCGCGGCATGGAAGACGAACCTGAACTTTACACCATTGCCGATTTGAAGGTCAAATACTCATGAGCCGTGCAGGGGATATCGTTCTTTTCCGCTTTCCACAAACGGATTTAACCGAGGGTAAATTACGCCCTGCGCTTTTGCTTGGTAAACTCCCAGGCGAATATGAAGACTGGCTTACCTGCATGATTTCATCGCGAATCAGGCATTATGTGCCGAATTTTGATGAAATTGTTCAAGAAAGCGATTCTGATTTTGCTCAAAGCGGCTTGAAACTCGAAAGTGTCATCCGTGTTGGACGATTGGCAGTTATCGAAGGTGAACTTCTGCTTGGTGAAGTTGGAAAGATTTCAAGCGAACGATTGAAGCGAATCAAAAATCATCTTGCAGATTGGATATTGGAGTAGGGATCGGAGTCGAAAGACTCCGATTTTTGTTCCTACAAACTGCGGTAAGTGCTGTTACCGATCACTTGCTGAGGGCAGCCCGCCGGCTGGTTTGGCCGCTTTTACCGCCCTCACAATGGCCTGCGCCAGCACCTCCGCCGCGAATGCCCCCACGATGCTCACATCCGCCTTCTTTTGGCCGGTGGCCATGGCAAATATCGTATCGCCATCCAGCATGGTGTGCGCCGGGCGGATGGCGCGCGCCAGCCCGTCCTGAGCCATCTGCGCCATTTTGGTCGCTTCGCTTTTGGTGAATTTGGCGTTGGTCGCCACCACGCCGATAACGGTGTTACGGCTCATCGCCAGTTTCATAATGGCGCGGCCAGCCAGCGTTTTCATCACCGCCAGCGTATCCGCAAAATAATCCGTTGAGCCAAGTCGAACGGGACCAAGTTTAGTCGTCCGTGCTCCAGCCAGGATTCTGCCCGTCTGCGGGTCAACCACGTCCCCAAAGGCATTGACCGCCACGATGGCGCCGACGATGATCCCGCCGCCAATTTCCATGCTGGCCGTGCCCAGGCCGGATTTCATCGCCTGTTTCATGCCGAAAATCTTGCCGACCGTCGCCCCCGTCCCCGCGCCGGCGTTGCCCTCCGCCGGCGCCTCAGCCGAGGCGGAAGCCGCGGCGCGGTAGCCCATTTCCAGGTCCGGGCGGACCTCGGCGCGGCCGATGGCCAGGTCATATAGAATCGCCGCGGGGACAATGGGGACGCGCGCCACGCCGGTGTTGAATCCAATCCCCTTTTCCTCCAGGTAGCGCATCACGCCGCTGGCCGCGTCCAGCCCAAAGGCCGAGCCGCCCGCCAGCAGCACGGCGTGGACTTTCTCGACCGCGTTGACCGGTTCGAGCAGGTCGGTCTCGCGCGTGCCGGGCGCGCCGCCGCGCTGATCCACACCGCCGACCGCGCCTTTTTCGCACAGGATGACGGTGCAGCCGGTCAGCGCCTCGTCGTCCTGGGCATGTCCCACGCGCAGGCCGGGTACGTCTGTAATCGAATTCCTTCGTTTCATGCCGAGGTCTTACAAGCTGTGCACCAATTCCCGGAACTCGTCCCACTCTTCTTTGAAGAAGTGCAGGGTGACGTTGTTCAACTCGATGTGGTAGGTGATCTCGCCATCCGGCTCATCGGCCTGCCAGACGAGGTAATTCTCGGTCTCGGCCAGGTTCTCGGTCGTAGTTTCTGGAACGGTCTTTGCCATCTCAGCCTCCTTCGATTGGGTTTTCGCGGTATCGGAGTGCAAAATCTCCCGATTTTGCGCTGAAGTCAGGAGACTTCGGACTCCTTATCTAAACAGTCTTGCTTCTAGCTACTATTATACGGATTTTTGGGTGTGTGCGCCTTAAATCCTTGGTAGTAGACTCTCTAGCGGACACTTTTCAACGCGAATTCCGCGAATGGGCGAATGACGCGAATGACTCTCCTGTAAAAACTATCGAAACACTAAGGGCACGAAGGCTCACAAAGGGCTTTCTTCGTGTTCCGCCTGCCCCCGCTCGTTGGGGGTTGTGCCCTTTGTGTTAGAAAATTCTGTCCTTAAGCTTCTTTTTCCGCCTGCGCGCCTGCCGCCAGGCGCGCAGGCGCGGCCAAAGGGATGGGGAGGCTGGCGGCGGCGTTTCTTCAGCCTCCGGCCAGGGGTTCTTATCCAGCATCTTCCGCATGGTGTATTGGCTGATCAGTTTCAGCGTTGCCAGGAGGGGCGCGGCGATGATGACGCCCAGGATGCCGAGCAGGTTGGCCGCGACGATGGCCGCGATCAGCACGAAGGCCGGATGGACCTTCAGCGTCTGCGCCATGATGCGCGGCGCGACCAGGTTGCCGATGATCTGGTCAACGAGCAGGGCGAGGAGGATGACGAGGCCTGTATAGGCAATCGGCGAGAGGCCAAAAGGTTTGACTGCCTGGAAGAATGTCACCAGGCCGAGCACGATCCAGTTGATCGCCGGGCCGATGTAGGGCAGGAAGTTGGCGAAGCCTGCCAGCAGCGCCAATCCAATCGCGTAGTGCACGCCGAGGATGCTCAAAACGATCGTGTAAATAACGGCTGACAGGCCAAAAATGATGATCTGGCCGCGCAGGAAGGCGTTCCAGATGCGGCTGAGTTCCTTGCTCAAGCGGCGCACATCCTCTTCATAACCGGGGATTTCGAACCTGAGGATGCCGCTGCGCAGTCCGCCGCTT
>MNXK01000236.1 GCA_001872165.1 Anaerolineae bacterium CG2_30_58_95 | reverse complement strand
GAAACCCCGTCAAAATCAGATGCGGCGGACGGTGGGGCGTTCTACCCTGACATTGGGCGAGGATGTCGAAATCGTCAAAGTCGAAGTGTCTGAACCGACAGAACATGATGTCCCCACGTGGGATATCGAAGTGGACGGCACAGGCAATTTCATTTCGCAGGGTTTCATTGTGCACAATTCCAAGGTCACGATGAAGTATCCCTCCTGCTACCTGATGGAACCTGGCGCGCATGGCGAGATGCTCTCGATGGCCTTCGCCGGCCCCGGCCAACACCAGGATGCGGGCAGCAAGATGGTGCATTTTGCGCCGAATACCTCGTCCAAGGTGACCTCCAAGTCCATCAGCAAGGGTGGCGGACGCGCCTCGTACCGCGGCCTGCTCAAGGTCTATAAAGGCGCGCACGGCGTCCGCTCGAACGTGGTTTGCGACGCCCTCCTGCTCGATCCAAAGTCCCGCACGGATACCTATCCTACTATTGAAATTGACGAGGACGATGTCAGCATCGGGCACGAAGCCTCGGTCTCCAAAGTGGGCGAGGAGCAGCTTTTCTACCTGATGAGTCGTGGCCTGAGCGCTGAGCAAGCCACCAGCATGGTTGTCTCCGGCTTCATCGAGCCGCTGGTCAAGGAGTTGCCGATGGAGTATGCGGTTGAAATGAACCGGTTGATCCAATTGCAGATGGAAGGCTCGATTGGCTGATAGCAAATGGCGGATGGCTGATGGCTGATGGCAGATGGCAGAGGGCTGAGGGTAGTTGAGGATTGATGTAGAATGAGTGTCAAGACTGAGAAAGCGAAGGTGGTTGTTTCGAGAACCCGCCGCGTCGAGACCGCCAGTCGTGAATTCACTTTCACGGCTAAGGATATTCCTTCCGGCGCGCTGGCTGATTACCGCCAGAAAGCCTGGGAGATATACTCCCGCCTTGCCTTGCCGACAACCGCCGAGGAAGCGTGGCGGCGCACGGATTTGCGCTCCATGCCTGCCGACCAGTTCCGCTTGCCCGCCGAAGGCGCTTACGCAGACCTGCCTCCTGTCCCGGACGAATTGCTCAGACCATTGGTTAGCAATCAGCACGGTGGACAGGTTATCTTGCTCCCAGGCGGAAGGGGAGCTGCCTCGCTGACTCTCGATGAATCGCTGAATCGCCAGGGAGTGATCTTTACCGATTTATTCACCGCTGAACGCCAGTATCCCGAATTGGTCGCCGGGATGGTTGGGCAGATCGTCCGTCCCGAAGAAGGTAAGTTCGCCGCCCTGGCCGGCGCGTTGGCGCAAAATGGGATCGTGCTTTACGTTCCCAAAGGCGTGAAAGTCGAACAACCATTGCACAGCATCCTGTGGGGCCCTGGCGAGGATTTGGCGCATCTCTCTCACATCCTGGTCTGGGTGGACGAGGGTGCGTCCGTCACCTATGTCCATGAATCCGCCTCTCCGTCCACTCTCCTCGCTCCACCCTCCACCCTCCACCCTCCACGCTCCACGCTCCACGCAGGTATTGTGGAGATCAAAGTGGCTGACGACGCCAATCTGAAATTCGTCGAGCTCCAATCCTGGGGAAAGCAGGTTTGGAATTTCAGCCACGAGCGCGTCCAGGTCGGTCGCCGCGGCAACCTGGATTGGATCTTCGGCGCGGTCGGTTCGCGGCTGACGAAGAATTTCTCAGAGTTGGATCTGGTCGGGGATGGCGCGACAGGCCGAATGTCCGGGTTCTATTTCACGGACGGCATCCAGCACCTCGACCATGATACTCAGCAGAACCACCTGGCGCCACACACCACCAGCGATTTGCTTTTCAAAGGTGCGCTGAAAGGCAGGAGCCGCTCGGTCTGGCAGGGCATGATCTACGTCGCCCCGGCCGCCCAGAAAACGGACGGCTACCAGGCCAATCGAAACCTGGTACTCAGCCCGCAGGCGCGCGCCGATTCCATCCCCGGCCTCGAGATCCTGGCGGATGATGTCCGTTGCACGCACGGCGTGACGGTTGGCAAGCTCGAAGAGGAGCCGCTGTTCTATCTGAGATCGCGCGGCATCCCGACCGAAGACGCCGAGCGTCTACTCGTCGAAGGTTTCTTCGACCCGATCATGCAGCGCATTCCTTTCGAGGGCGTGCGTGAGCGTTTTCAGCAGGCGATCCTGGAAAAGACGGCTGGCGAGTAGTGCGGCCGGCATCGCCATTTCAGTCGCTTTTGCGGCTTGCAATAAACTGAAGTTGTGCCTACAATAGACAGAGGAATTATTCTTTTTACAGAGGCGCACGTGAAGGTTTTTCCTGGGGGAAACACGTCGCTTCGGGGAGGCTCTATGACACAGTTTTCGTTCATGCGTTCGCCCATTACCGAATATGCTTTCGAGGTCGGTGATGCGGTTGAAGTCTTCTGTGACCACGAGAAGAATGGTGACCGCGTTCGCGGTTGGATGCGTGGCATCGTCGTCCAGGTGGACAACAAAATGGTCGCGGTGCAATTTCGCAATAATGTCTACCTGACGGATGGCTGGATGGTGCCCGACCGCATCCTGTGGTACCCGCCGAATTCCGAGCATATCCGCCCTTCTGGGACTCAAAAGAAGTTGGGAAAAAAGGAACTCCCAGAATTTTAGATATGACCCTCGACGTTGCCCGCATCCGCCAAGATTTCCCCATTCTGAGCCGAGATGTGCGCCCAGGCGTTCCGCTCGTTTACCTGGACTCCACGGCCACCGCACAAAAACCCGTCGCGGTTATCGAGGCAATGAACGACTTTTACCGCCACTCGAACGCCAATATCCATCGCGGCATCCACATTCTGGCGGAAGAAGCCACAGCCCTGTATGAAAGAGGCCGCGAGCATGTGGCGAAGTTCATCCACGCGCCAGCGGTGAAGCAGATCATCTTTACGCGTAACGCCAGCGAGTCAATCAACCTGGTGGCTTACACCTGGGGGCGCGCCAACTTGAAATCTGGGGATGTCATGATATTGACCGAGATGGAGCACCACTCCAATCTTGTACCCTGGCAGATGTTGGCGGCGGAGCGCGGCGCGAAGCTGGCATTCATCCCGGTGACCGGCGACGGCCTGCTCGACCTGGACATTTATCGCAAGCTGCTCAAGCAGAACCCAAAGCTGGTCGCCTTTACGCACATGTCCAACGTGCTGGGGACGATCACCCCAGCCGCCGAGATCATCCGACTCGCCCACGCTGCGGGTGCAATCACAGTTGTGGACGGCGCCCAATCTGTCCCGCACCTCCCGGTGGACGTGCAGTCCCTGGATGCGGATTTCCTGGCTTTTTCGGCGCACAAGATGCTCGGTCCGACCGGCATCGGCGCGTTGTATGGCAAGTCCTCCTTGCTCGAAGCCATGCCTCCTTTCATGGGCGGCGGCGACATGATCAAGGCTGTCCACCTGGAATCCTTCACTCCCAACGCAATCCCGCATAAGTTCGAGGCCGGGACGCCTGCCATTGCCGAGGCGGTCGGTTTCGGCGCGGCGGTGGCATACCTGACTGGGGTCGGGATGGAGGCGGTGGCAGCTCACGAGCAGGAAATCATCGCTTACGCGCTGGAAAGATTGGAAGAAATCCCCGGCGTGCGCGTCTTGGGCCCTTCCGCTGGTAAGAAGGGTGGGGTGGCTGCATTTGTTCTCGAGGGAGTCCACCCGCATGATGTTGCCCAAATTCTGGATCACTACGGCGTTGCCGTGCGCGCTGGTCATCACTGCGCCCAGCCATTACATGAAAAGTTCGGCCTGCCGGCTACCACGCGCGCCAGTTTTTATCTCTATAACACCCGGGCGGAAGTGGATAAGTTAGTTGAAGCAATTTATGGCGTGAAGAAGATATTTGGCTGAGTGTCATTGCGAGCCACGAAGCCTGCCTTGAGCGAAGCGAAGGGTCGGCGCAGGGGCGAAGCAATCCCCTCGCGTCAAGGAGGAGATTGCGTCCCTGGCCTAGGTCGCTAGGGCAGGCGGGCAAAGGACGCCCTCGCAATGACAGGAGCAAACATGGACGACCTGTATCGCGAAGTCATCATTGATCGTTACAAAACACCGCATTACCGGGGCAGGCTCGACCCGCACGACATCGCCTTCGAGGACGATAATCCGCTGTGCGGCGATCACATTGCGGTTACCCTGCGCCTGGACGGGGATAACCGCGTCAGCGCCGCCGCCTTTGACGGTCACGGCTGCGCCATCTCACAGGCCTCGGCGGACCTGCTGATGGAATCCGTCGTCGGCAAAACACTGGACGAGGTCAAAGCCCTGACAAAGCAGGATGTGCTTGATTTGCTCGGTATCGAACTTGGCCCGGTGCGCTTGAAGTGCGCGCTGCTTTCGCTGAAGGTGCTCAAGGCTGGTGCGTATGGCTTGGGTGAGGCGAATGATGAGTTGGTCGAGTAGTCCTGTAGTTTGATAGTCGGATAGGCCTATGTTCGATTACACCCAGCTTGACCCGGCGAAAGTGGAATTTGTTGAAATTGCCCCTGCCAGTGAGTTACCGGCTGGCGGGAGGTTGTTCGTGACGATCGAAGATAAGTCCATTGTCATTTTCAACGTTGCCGGGAGTCTGTATGCCATTGCCGACCTGTGCTCGCACGATAACGGTCCCCTCGGCGACGGGGATTTGGAAGGTGATGAAGTTATTTGTCCGCGGCACGGGGCGCGTTTCGACATCCGCACCGGCAAGACGATGGGCTTGCCGGCGGTCGTGGACATTCCTGCGTATCCAGTGCGTGTGCGGGAGGGGATGATCGAGATTGGGATTCCGCGAGGCCAATGAAAACAGTTTGAAGTCTTTGGTAAGACCGTTCCCGGCTGGAGACAGGGAGACAGGAATTTATCTTCGCCCGTACCGTTGGGGTGGTAAAATAGGGTTGGTTAATGTGAGATAGGAGATAATAAAAAATGAGCGCTATCCAGACATTGGAAGTATCCCAGGATATTTTGGACTCGGCACGCCTCACGCTGGCCGATTTGAAGATGGAATTGGCGGTGTACTTGTACGTGCAAGGGCGGTTGTCGGTGGGCAAGGCGCGTGAGTTAGCGGGAATATCGCTATGGGAATTTCGCCAGTTGCTGGCCTCCCGCCAGATTGCGCCGCATTACGACGAGGCTGATTTGAGCGAGGATGTAGCGACACTGCACGCGATGGGGCGGCTATGATCGTCGTCAGCGATACATCCCCGTTGACGAACCTGGCTGCTATTGGGCAATTTGAGGTCTTGCGACGCTTATACGGCGAATTGCATATCGCTTCGGGGGTATGGGATGAGTTGAATGCCTGGGGCAGGCGTTGGCCAGGCTGTGATGAAGTTGCAAATGCCGATTGGATACAACGTCACCGCGTCCAAAATCAAACTTTGGTCGCAGCATTACGCCGCGACCTCGATAGAGGCGAAGCCGAAAGCATTGCCCTGGCTTTGGAAGTTGGCGCTGACATTGTTCTGCTGGACGAGAAAGAAGGCCGCCACGCAGCCCAATGCTTCGGTTTGCACGTTGTAGGTGTTGTTGGGGTTCTTTTGGAAGCCAAAGCGAAGAGGGTGATTGAGAAGTTGCAGCCTCATCTTGACGCTCTGCGCAAAACTGCCGGATTCTATTTGGGAGAGTCTGTTTACCAATCCGCACTTGTGGTGGCAGGTGAGGGGGCAGATTCTACGGTATAGCATTGTCCGGATGTGGGCAGTGATGATGAGTGAAGAGAATTTATGAAAAACATTATTCAACCTGTCAAAGGCACGCGTGACTTCTACCCCGAGCAGATGACCATCCGCACCTGGCTGTATGACCTCTTGCGCCAGGTTTCGGAATCTTTCGGTTACCAGGAATGGGAGGCGCCGTTCCTGGAGAGCCTCGAGCTGTACGCCGCCAAATCGAGCGAAGAGATAGTCAGAGAGCAATCCTACGTATTCGAGGACCGGGGCGGCAAAATGATCACCCTGCGCCCCGAGCTGACTCCCAGCCTGGCGCGCATGGTAGCGCAGAAGCAGAACGAGCTGGTTTTTCCGCTTCGCTGGTGGTCGTTTGGCCCGTTCTGGCGTTACGAGCGCCCTCAGAAGGGACGCACGCGCGAGTTTTTCCAGTGGAACGTGGACCTGCTGGGGCCAAATTCACCCGAATCGGATGCCGAAAATGTGGCTGTCCTGGCGACGCTCTTCAAGACGGTTGGCCTGACCCCCAAAGAAGCACTAATCATGGTCAGCGACCGCCGCCTGCTGGATGCGCAATTGAACGCCTTCGAGGTGCCGCAAGAGAGTCGCGCGGCTGTCTCAGCCTGGATTGACCGGCGTGACAAGCTGTCAGCCGAGGCCTGGCGCGCCAATGCGCGTGAGCTTGGCCTCTCCGATCAGCAATTGTCGAAAGTCGAGGCGATGTTGGCGGATAAAGATCTGTGGAAAACCTCGGCTGAACTGCCCCGCTTTTTCGAGGCGATTGGCAGCCTCGGCTTGAGCGATTACGTCCGCTTCGACGCCGGCGTTGTGCGCGGTTTTACCTATTATACCGGCACCGTCTTCGAGGCCTGGGAGGTGGGCGGGGACATCAAGCGCGCCATCCTGGGCGGCGGCCGGTACGATAGGCTGCTGGCCGACGTGGGCGGCGACCGGCTGCCGGCGGTCGGCTACGCCATGGGCGACGTGGTTTTCACCCTGATGTTGGAAAAATACGGCCTGCTGCCAAAAGAATTGAAAGTTAATCCGGCCGAGGTTTTGGTCACGGTCTTTAGCCAGGAGCTTTTCGGCGAATCCCTGAGGCTGGCCTCTGAGCTGCGCGCCGGCGGCTTGAACGTGGTCTGTTACCCCGGGCCAGCCAAACTGCCGAAGCAGTTCAAGTACGCGGATCGGATGGGGATGCGCCTGGTCACGGTCATCGGGCCGGATGAGGCCGCTGCTGGAAAGGTGACGATCAAAGACCTGAAATCGAGCGCACAACAAACTGTTCTCCGCGCCGATACAGCCCGCGCCGTGCGTCAAATCCTTGAAAGCCAGGGGACGTGATGATATA
>MNXK01000036.1:1084-4233 GCA_001872165.1 Anaerolineae bacterium CG2_30_58_95 | reverse complement strand
CGGTGAACTCGCCCCGCCGCGAGTAACCGGAGCCAGTCACGGTGACGAACTGCTCATCCGCCCACAGGCGGGTGACAGTCATTTCATTCTGGGTCAGCGTGCCGGTCTTGTCCGAGCAGATGACGGTGGCCGAGCCAAGCGTCTCGACCGAGGAAAGGCGGCGGATGAGGGCGTGGTGGCGGATCATCTCGTGCATGCCCAACGCCAGCGTAATGGTTACAACCGCAGGCAGTCCTTCGGGAACCGCCGCGATCGCCAGGCCAACCGCCAGCATGAACATCTGGACGATCTCCTTTTTTGCGTGATCGAGGTAAGCCAGAAATCCGCCGCCCGGCGCGGTCAGAATGTCGAGGTCGGTGCCTCGAAATACCGCCACAATGAAAACGATCCCACAGATGGCCAGCGCGCCCCAGCCGAGGGTCTTGCCCAGTTGATCCAGGCGTTTCTGGAGCGGGGTTTCCTCTTGATCCACCTGCTGGAGCATCCTGGCGATCATACCCAACTGCGTGCGCATCCCCGTGCCGACAACCACGCCGCGCCCGCGCCCGTAAGTCACGGTGGTTCCCATGAAGGCGGTGTTCCTGCGGTCGCCCAGGGGGATATTCTTTTCCAGTTTCATGGCAGCGTTCTTCTGCACGGGAAGCGATTCTCCCGTCAGGGAAGCCTCTTCCACCTGGAGGTTGACCGCCTCCAGCAGGCGCACGTCCGCCGGGATGTGGTTGCCAGCCTCCAGATAAACAATGTCTCCCGGCACCAACTCACGCGCCGGTACGCTGGTTCGGTGTCCATCGCGCATGATATGAGCCTCCGGCGCAGCCAGTTTCTTGAGGGCGGCCAGGGCTTCTTCGGCGCGGCGCTCCTGGACGATGCCCAGGATGGCGTTCAACAGCACAATTGACATGATGGCCGAAGCGTCAATCCACTCGCCCAGCAGGGCAGAGATTACAGATGCCACGATCAGCAACATGACGATGAAATTGTTGAACTGATCCCACAGCATCGCCAGGAAGCCGGGGCGCGGCGACTCGGTCAACTGGTTGGGGCCGTATTGCGCCAGCCGTTCGGCGACCTGCGCGGAGGTCAGGCCATTATCTCTTACTCTAAGGTGTTCCAAAACTTCCTGAGGGGAAAGGGTGTGCCATGGTTCCGTCTCAACTGGTATGCTTGGACTTTGCGCCGACGAAACTTTTTTCTTCATTCCGGATTTCTCCAATTCCATGAAATGAGTCTACTGCAAAACGGGGTTTTTACCACAGAGATCACAGAGTACACGGAGAGTTAACAAAGAAGAACTCTGTGCTCTCCGTGTTCTCTGTGGTGAGTTTTTTCAGTGGACTCATGCTATTGTACAACACAAGACATGCAGCGGGGATTCCGACGGTCCGCCAGCCTGCCTGTCAAACAAAAGCGAGGCCGCAGAATGGCGGTCTCGCAAACGCTCGAAAGCGCACAGGTTACCGGGGGCCTGCCTCTGATTTTGGCAAGAGCCAGACTCCGTCCTGACGATAGCCTGTCCCGCAAAGAACGCGGGTGCTACTCCCCGACAATCGAAAAGTCGGTATGTTATAATTTCTGTGCCGAAGGTGGGGATCGAACCCACATGGGCGAAGCCCACACGATTTTGAGTCGTGCGCGTCTGCCAATTCCGCCACTCCGGCATGTAGGACAAATCTGAGATTTGTCCTACGGCGCACGAATTTTACCACAAGTGCAAGGTCAAAATGAAACTTGGCATTATCGGCCTGCCCCAATCTGGAAAGACGACCATCTTCAACGCCCTGACGCGCGGCCACGCGCCGACGACCGCCAGCGCCGGACGGATGGAGGTCCACACCGCCGTGGTGGACGTCCCCGACCCGCGCGTGGATCGGCTCTCGGCCCTGTTCAAGCCGAAGAAGACCATCTACGCCAAAGTCACCTACGCCGACATCGCCGGATTGGAAGGCGGCGCCGCCAAATCGGGCCTCTCCGGCAGCCTGCTGAACCAATTGACCCAGATGGACGGCCTGATCCACGTGGTGCGCTGCTTCGAGAACGTCAACGTGCCGCATCCTTCCGGCAACGTGGACCCGGCGCGGGATGTCAGCGCAATGGATACCGAGCTTCTGCTCAACGACCTGATCGCTGTCGAGCGCAAGCTGGAACGGTTGACCGAAGAACGTAAAAAGGGCGGCGCAGACAAAATCCTCAACGAGCGCCAGACAGCCCTCTTTCAGCGCCTGCACGAGACCCTTTCCAGTGAGACGCCGCTGCGCCTGTCAACTATCTCCACCGAGGAGGATAAGCTCCTCTCCGGCTTCGGCCTGTTGACGCGCAAGCCGCTGCTCCTCCTGCTCAACCTGGGCGAGGGTCAGGCCGCGCCGGAGGTCAAACCGGCGCATTCCTGCCCGGTCGTTTCCCTGCAGGGCAAGCTGGAGATGGAGATCGCCCAACTGCCGCCGGAAGACGCGGCTCTCTTTATGCAGGAATACGGCATCCAGGAGTTGAGCCTGAACAAGATGATCAGCCTGTCGTACGACCTGCTCGAGCTGCAATCCTTCTTCACCGTCGGCGATGACGAAGTGCGCGCCTGGACGGTCAAGCGCGGCGCAACAGCGCACGAGGCGGCCGGCGAGATTCACACCGATTTACAAAAAGGCTTCGTGCGCGCCGAGGTGGTCGCTTACCAGGATTTGGTTGACCTGGGCGGCCTGGCCGAGGCGCGCGCCAAAGGCAAACTGCGCCTGGAAGGTAAAGATTATGTTGTGCAGGATGGGGAGATCGTGCATATCCGCTTCAATGTGTAAGGGTACCAAGAGCAGAAGAAATACCTCAAACTCTTCCCACTTCAGGAGGATCCCAGGTCAACCAAAGCTCGTTAGTGGTTGGATTGACATCTCAATAATGTGCTGCTACAATGCTGCTATGATGGTTCAGAAAGGAATGAAATAATGAAAGCAGCTTATAACATCCGGCGCATTACCTTGCGCGTACCCTCGCAACTTCACCGGGAGTTTTCTCAGGCCGCATCGGAAAGATATCTTTCGCTGAACCAACTGGCCGTCCAGGCGTTGGAAACTTATCTCGTCCAGGAAAAGGGACGCTTCCCACTCAAGGAATTGAGTGACATGTTGGCGCCCGCGGCCCAGGCGAAAGGTCTGACCGAGGAA
>MNXK01000036.1:0-1018 GCA_001872165.1 Anaerolineae bacterium CG2_30_58_95 | reverse complement strand
AGCGTTCATGTCAAAGCCCCGCGTCTTCCCCGACACCGGCGCGTTGGTGGCGATGATCGTCTTTCCTCACGACCATCAGGGTCAGATCAGCCTGGGCGGGGAAGTTCTCCAACTTTACGAGCAGGGCGCTTTTGACCTCATTCTCAGCCGCGCAGTGGTGGATGAACTGGAAGAGGTCTTGGATCAGGATTTTCCAGAGCAGCGCGCCCATTTCCTGGCCTTTCTCGCTCCTTTTACCGATCAACTCAGTCGTTGGCCCACGCCCGAGGAAATAGGGGCTGTCTTGCCTGTGGTGACGGACATTGATGACGCCCCCATCTTCGCCGCCGCGCTGGTCGCCGACCCAAACGTGGTGCTCTCCAATGATTTCCGCGCCTTCCACACACCCCAGGCGAAAGCGTTTTGGAAGGAGCATGGGATCGAGGTGGAAAGCCTGTATGGCTTGTTGTGCCTCTTCGGCCGGCGTGAAAGGAAAGAAGAGCCGTGACCGTTCATGTCTTGCTCGCTGATGGCCGCGCTGGGGCGGGATGCGGCGCGGCTGGTCGCAGGAGGCTATCGGCTGAAAGTTGTTTTTTTCCCCCCAACAGTTTGTTGTAAACTATACACATATCGAAAGGAGAAGAAATGTATAAAAATCGTCTATTGCCCTTTGTGCTTATCCTGCTTCTTGCGCTTTTGGCCTGTGGCCTGCCAACGGCCGCCACGCCGACGCAGGACCAAAATGCGATCTACACCGCCGCCGCACAAACCATCGCGGCGCAGGCAGGCACACCCCCAGCGCAAGTTACAGGAGCGCCGCCTCTCGCGCCAACGAATACGGAGGCGCCAACGCTCCCACCCACGCCTACGGATACACTCGTCCCTTCCGCCACCCCTACAAATACGCTCGTCCCTTCAGCCACAGCCATTTGCGATAAGACCCAGTTCGTCAGCGAGACCATTCCGGATGGCAGCGTGTTCGCCCCCGGCGCGACGTTCATCAAGACCTGGCGGGTGAGGAACGTGGGCGCCTGTACCT
>MNXK01000013.1 GCA_001872165.1 Anaerolineae bacterium CG2_30_58_95 | reverse complement strand
CCCGGCACAATCTACGTATCCCCATCCGTCAGTTTTGCACCGCCAATCACAGCGGAAGAGCTGGGAGAAAACCCCCGCCAGAAGTTGATCGAACAGGCCAGGCGCCTGCTGGCCGACCACCTGGCCAGGCTGGCTACACCGCAGCTGGCCGGGTGATCTCCTGCAAGAGCTGCCGGTAGTAAAGATAATTTTCCAGCGGCACATCCTCACGCACGCGGCCATCCGCCAGCGGGATGTAGCCCCCTTCTCTCAATAGCGGCGGGACTTTCTCCTCGACCTCGCGCCGGATCGCCTCTTTCCCATCGCGCAGCACGTCCAGGTCAATGCCGCCGATCAGGCGCAAGCCGCGCCCAAATTCGCGGCGCAGCGAACGGTAATCCATTGCCTCGGCGTTGGTCTCGCACGCCCACAGGCAATCGAAACTGTTTTCGAGCAGGACCGGCATCAGCACCCTGGCGTTGGCGTAGGTGCGCAGGATGACCACCTCCACGCCGCGCCGCCGCAAGACATCCAGCACGGGCTGGTAGCTGGGCAGCACCAGCTCCGCGTACATGCGCGGCGAGATCAACGGCCCATTGTTGCCGCCAATCGGCTCGCCGAAAATGGCGGCATCAATCTCGACCTCTTGTAAAGCACGCTTGGTCAGCGCGGCGGCGAACTCGCCCTGGATTTGCATGATTTCACGCACAAAGGCAGGGTCATCGTGAGTCAACGCCATGACTTCATAAAACCTGCGCCAATCCTCCACGCCCATGCTCAGGAAAAAGCCGTGATGCAGACGCGCCATCAGCATATGGTCGCGTTCCTTCCAGGCTGGCAAGCGCGCCTGCCAGTTTTCCGGCAGCCGGGAAGGATCATTTGGATCGAGCCGCCGACGGAACGCCTTCAATTCGGCCAGGGTCGTCGGCCAGCGTTTCGGCCAGGGATGCGGATCCACATCCAGCACAATCTCTTCGCGCTCGTCGCTGGCGAACAGCCTCGCCAGGTCAAAATCGGAGGTAAGTCCCTGGTCCCGCCAGGCTGCCAGCACTTCCTCACGGAGGCCTTCCTCGAAGTAGGGGACGTGATCGGGCGTACCAAAATTCATCGTTGCATGGAATCGTTCGCGGCTATTCATCGAGTGACAATCCTTTCGGGTCTACTCCGAGATCCCTTTTTCAGCGTACATAGATTGTATCGCACGTACTTGCCAATAGGATGACAATTTCGGGTTGAATCATGTATACTTCAGCAGCAAATCGTTTTTCTTTACATGCGAATAAATTTGGAGGAAAAATGAGTCATAGCAGAAAGAAAACCAAGAAGCTGCAGAAACAACGCCAACAGAAGCGTCAAGATACATTGAAACACCGGGAAAAAAACTTACACCAGCGCTCGGAGCAAGCGTATGATGAGGTGCTCGAAGATATGCTGCCTTTGTTTTCTCGATTTGGCGACCTGTCAACAGGTTCCGGGCCGGCCATGGAAAAATTGATGCTGATGCTCTTGGAAACCCACGATTTGGCGGACGAACCGGAGATGGAGGGCATCCTATTCGATCCGATGCTGGCTGCGAAAGCTATCGGAAAAGTTATAGAGAAAATGGAGCTTTCGCCAGGAAAATTAGATTTTCTTTCCAAAGAAGAACGAGAAGATGCCCATTTGGAGATGCTCGAAAAGAGTGCAAAGCAGCTTCTGACGGCGGATCTATGCCAGGATATTCTAAAGAGATTGGATGACTTACGCCTGCGTTTGAAGCGCTCTGGTAAAAAGAAAGACACGGCCAAAGTCGCAGTCTTGTTGTCCTTCATGAGAGAAGACAAAAAACGTGAAAGCTGGCCGATGATAGGCCTGGTGCAGGCACTCGTTCAACGCCACATAAAAGCCGGTTTCGACCTGATGGATGTAACCATGGCTGCGATGGGGCCTGATGACGTGGATGACAATGAAGCATTGGTTATAGACAAGCTGAAGAAACCGGGCTTTATCAGGAAAGCTAAAACCATGCTAAAGAAAACCCCAGGTCTGCGCGACTATCTGGTGAAACAAGCAGACAAAACGTGGGAAGAAGGATTGGATGCCATCCTCGCAGGCGATCTGAATCTCGATGTTTACTCCACGGAAGAAATGGCAGCGGGCATGGAAATCATTGCAAAAGCGAGTGGCTTTGACAGCGCAAAAACGATGGTAACTAACGCCTCACTTTCAGGGAAGTTATCAGAAGACAAAGCCAAGATCGTTATAAAGCAATTGGAAAACTATATAACGAATTTGTTCACCCCAGCACGGCTGGAACAACTATGGGGAGAGATAGACGCCTTTTGGAAAGATTCAAGATACAAGGGTAAGTGGTCCCCCTTTCTCATGCTGTTGAGAGAATCCCTGGCAGACAAGAAAGCCGTCGAGTACGAGAAAGGATTCTTTGTCTACGCCTTTTGGGGTGAGTTACGTGCGGGTGCGAAGGAATCTAAAGAAAACGAGGCTCGAGGTCCGGAATGCTAACCCTTGAAGAAGAACGCCGCCACCGTGAAAATCGAGGCAATCACAATGACCACAGTGCAGGCAATTGCAAAGTATTTTTGGAATTTATTGTTCGCAAAATGGCCCATGAGTTGCCGGTCATTTGTTAACTTGATCAGGTAGTAAAAGACGAGCGGCAATGCGATGGCGTTGATTGTCTGGGTGACAATCGCGATCTTGAACAGAGACAATGAGGAGAAAATCACCAGGATGCCAACGACGAGCAATTGCAGGAAGTAGAGAATATAGAACGTCTTACTTTTCTTGAAGGAGTCGTCCAGGCTGCCGGAGAGGCCGAAGAACTCGGCGAAAGCATAAGCGGTCGAAAGCGAGACGATGACCACGCCCATAAAACCGGCGTTGAGAATGCCGACCGCAAACAACGTGCCAGCCAGTTCGCCGGCGAAGGGTTTGATCGCCAGCGCAGCCTGTTCGCCCGCTTCGAGCGGGATGTGGTTGACAAACAGCGTTGCGGCAGTGGCGACGATCATGAAGAAAGAGAAGAAGTCGGTCAGGAACGCGCCCCAGTAGGTCTCGATTTGAGAGTAGTTGACTTTGCCCTTTTCGATCTTCTTATCGTAAGCGAAACTGCTGATAAAAAACTGCCCCCAAGGTGTAATCGTGGTTCCCAATACGCCCATACCGATGAGCAAGTAGTCACGCATATACTGCCGTGTAACCTCGACACCGTGCGGGTAAAACAAGTTACTGACCGCCAAACCCCAGTCCGGCTGGGCCTTGATCGCTGAAACGATGTAAGTTACATAGAATAAACTGGCGAGCAGCATGATAGCTTGCGTCAGCTTGTAGTTTCCCCAAACAATAAAAAGAAATGAAACGAACAGAATGACGAGCACCGCCGGGGCAGCAGGGAGATTCAGCATCCGGCTGGTCGTCTTGACTGCCGATAGGTCGGTTATCAGCACGCCCAGGTTGGCAATCAGCAGGGCGCCAAACATGAACAGCGCCGTGCGGACGCCGAACTTCTCGCGGATCAAATCGGCCAATCCCTTGCGGGTGATGACGGCCAGCCGCATGCCCATTTCCTGGGTCACACCCAGCAGGAAGGTGATGATGAGGAGCAGAAAAAGGATCGGGTATCCGAGTTTCGCACCGGCAATGGAATAGGTCGCCACGCCCCCGGCGTCATTATCGGAGATGGCGGTGATAGTCGCCGGGCCGAACACCGAGAGGAAGATCAATATCTGTTTCCAGAAACGGGAGAAGAAACCGCGCCTGATGGGAGCGAGGGCCTTGGTCATTGTTCTCTCCTGCGATGTCTAGTGGTAGAAGCGGGGTAGCTGTTTCTTCCAGGCAGTTGGAATGAATTTATCCAGGGCGTCGTCAGCCGTGACGATGCCATGCAGGCGGTTCTGCTCGTCCACTACAGGGACGGCCAGCAGATCATACTTGGCGACGGTCTGGGCGACGGTCCCCTGATCGTCGGTCAGGTTGACGGTGATGACCCGCTCGGCCATAAAGTCTTTCACCATCGCTCCCGGACTGGCAAAGATGAGATTGTTCAGCGAAAACACGCCAAGAAGATGATCCTCCTCATCGGTCACGTAAACGTAGAACATGGTCTCGACTTCATCGGCCATGCCGCGCAGCGCCTTGATAGCGCCCGCTGCCGTCAGATTCGGAGAAATGGCGGCATATTCTGTGGTCATGATTCCGCCGGCTGAATCCTCCGGGTAGGCCAGCAGCTTGCGGACGTCCTCGGCCTCGTCCTTCTCCATCAGAGCCAGCAGGTCTTCCTTGCGCTCTTTAGGTAGATCAGCCAACAGGTCAGCCGCCTCGTCCGGTTCCATCTCCTCAAGCACATCCGCTACCTTCTCATCGGGCATACTCTCAATCAGGCTTGCCTGGAATTTAGGCTCGATCTCCTCAAGGGCATCGGCCAGGTGTTCGACATCCAGCGCGGCCAGGAATTGACCGCTTTCTAATTTATTCAAGTCGCTGAGGATCTCGGCCACGTCGGCCGGATGCAGCTCGTGTATCTTTTCAACAGGCACACGCAGGCGCATGGACTGGTCGCGGCGTAGCAGCTCGGCATTGTTCCAGGAGATCGGGTTCGGTCGCAGCTTTAGCCACCTCGCCGCCCGCGCCAACCCGACCCTTCGCAGGATGCCTGCAGCCCCAATGTCCACGTTGCCGACGTAGATTGTGCCATTCACCCGCATCAGCTCTACGTCGTTGACGCGCACCACGCGCGCCCCATCCGTATCAATGATCTGCTTATCCAACACATCCCGGCTCAAGAAAATATCCTCCTCGTGCCCAAGATAGGGACGAAGGTCTTCCACGCGCTTCATCAACGTGATGACCGGTGACATCAGCGAAGCCACTGCCGAATAATTAACCGTCAGGGTCTCGCCCTTTCTGCTTACAAGAATAGCCTGGATCAAGGGATGCGGGAACTCTTGCATCTGTTTCGCGATCACATCTTTCAGCGTCCCGATCAATTTGCCGTCTATATCGGTTACCGGTCTGCCGAGCATTTCACTCAAGAAAGCCATACGACACCTCTCATGATGATTTCAAGAAATCAGGCAGCAAAAGCCGCCATTCTGACCAGCGGATGGCGGCGTCATCAAACTTTACAGGCTATGCCTCTCAGAGCAAAGCCCGGGTGAGGCGTGCTATCAAGAAAATCCGGTAATCCTTTTGCTAAGGTGGTTGCGTTCTTGGCAACCATGGTAGCCATTGGCTACCACTAATCCCCCGCCGGCCCGACGGAGGCAACAACATAGACGCGCGAGGACAGCCAGCAGCAGAGCACCTTCTTCCGCCAAAACGTGTCAGGGTTATTAAGAGAACTATCATCAGCGTCCATGCAATCACCTCCTTCCTACACCCGTGAGGTTGGATTTGACTTTTAGAGCCTATCCGAATAACGGAATGCAGACTTCAGTCTGCTCTGCATTGCGGACTAAAGTCCGCGTTCCGGAAGGTTTTCGGATAGGAACTTAGGCCACGGCACGGGGATAAAGAGAAGCCTCCTGTCAGTTATGGTAGGGCCGTTCCCTACCATTATCCAGGAGGCAGACACATTCAATCATAACCGGCGGCAATTGCCGTTGGTTACCTCCTGGTGGAGCTTTGGCACTGTGCGTCGTAGGGATTTCCATGGTTGCTAAGAGCGCAACCACTTTCCCAGCCACTTTGAGCGGGGCCTTAAGCCGGCCCAGCCTGGTTTACCCCTTGGCGTCTTTCGACGTTTCGGGGCAATGGCCTGTGTCCCACACAGCCGCCTCGCCTAACGAGGGTATTTTTTATCTGTCGGGGCGGGCGGATTTGAACCGCCGACCTCGCGGTCCCGAACCGCGTGCTCTAGCCAAACTGAGCCACACCCCGATCAAGCAAGCGAGATTATACCATAGTCGGCAAATAGCGAATGGCGGATAGCAGATGGCTGCGGTATAATCCCTGCGCTCATTCATTCATTCAAACACTACGGACACAAAGGATCACACTTGTACCTGCGCAAGTGCAGGCAAAGGGGTTCCTTCGTGCCCTTCGTGGTTAAAGGAAATTTTATGGAACCCGAACCCACCGGCCAGACCCTGGAACCCGTGACAACGAATGCTCCGCTCAAGCAAATCATCGGCACCGTCGAACAAGTAGATATTGACGACCAGATGCGCAGCGCGTATCTGGATTACGCCATGTCCGTCATCGTCGCCCGCGCCCTGCCGGATGCGCGCGACGGACTCAAGCCCGTCCACCGGCGCATCCTGTACGCCATGCACGATATGGGCATCCGCTCGAACTCCGCTTATAAGAAGTCAGCTCGTATCGTGGGCGAGGTGCTGGGCAAATATCACCCGCACGGCGACTCGGCGGTCTACGAGGCCATGGCGCGCATGGCACAGGATTTCTCGATGCGTTACATGTTGGTAGATGGGCAGGGCAACTTCGGCTCGGTGGACGGCGACGCCCCGGCCGCCATGCGCTACACCGAGGCGCGCCTGCACAAGATGGCCGAGGAGATGCTGGCCGACATCGAAAAAGACACGGTCGGCTTCACGGAAAACTTCGATGGCTCGCTACAAGAGCCGACCGTCCTCCCTTCCCGCCTGCCCAACCTGCTGCTCAATGGCTCGTCCGGCATTGCCGTCGGCATGGCGACCAATATCCCCCCCCATAACCTGAAAGAACTATCGGCTGCCATTATTTACCTCATCAACAACTACGACACAATTGACGACATCCCAATCGAGTTTTTGATGAAGTTCATCCCAGGGCCGGATTTCCCGACCGGGGGGGTGATCGTCGGCAAGGAGGGCATTGACCAGGCCTACGGGTCCGGTAGGGGACGCATCGTCCTGCGCGGCCTGGCCCACGTCGAGGAGATGTCCGGCAACCGGCACCGCATCGTCATCACCGAGATTCCCTATCAAGTCAACAAATCCAGCCTGATCGAACGCATCGCTGACCTGGCCCGCAATGAGCGGATTGACGCCATTTCCGACCTGCGGGACGAATCCGACCGGCGCGGCATGAGCATCGTCATCGAACTCAAGCGCGGCGCTCAACCGAAGAAGGTGCTCAACCAGCTTTACAAGTACACGCCGCTGCAATCCACGTTCGGCGTGCAGATGCTGGCCCTGGTCGCCGATGAAACGGGGCGCAACGAGCCACACCTGCTGCCGCTCAAGAAGGCTCTGCTGATTTTCATCGAGCACCGCCAGACGGTCATCACCCGCCGCACACAGTTCGAACTGGAAAAGGCGCGTGCGCGCGCCCACATCCTTGAAGGCCTGACGATAGCGCTGAACAACCTGGACACCGTCATCCAGACCATCAAAGAATCCCCGGATGCCGAGGTAGCCAAAGATCGCCTGATAAAGCGCTTCAAGCTGAGTGAGTTACAGGCGCAGGCCATCTTGGACATGCAATTGCGCCGCCTGGCTGCACTGGAGCGCCAGAAGATCGAGGATGAATACAAGCAGGTCAAAGAACAGATTGCCCATCTGGAAGACTTGCTGGCGCACCCGAAGAAGATCCTGGAGCTTATCAAGGAAGACATGCGTGAACTGTCCGAAAAATATGGCGATGAACGCCGCACGCACATTGCCCCGGATGCCAGCGAAGACTTGAGCGAAGCGGACCTGGTGCCGGATGAAGCCGTCCTGATCAGCATCACCGCTATGGGCTACGTCAAACGCGTGGCCGCGACGGCCTACCGTTCGCAGGGCGTGGGCGGACGCGGCGTGACTGGTCACGCCACGAAAGAAGAAGACGAAGTGCTGACCCTCATCCCGGCGCGTTCACTGGAGACCATGCTGTTCTTCTCTGACCGGGGCAAGGTCTACGCCGAAAAGGTCTACCAAATCCCGGACGCCGGGACAACGAATGCTTCGCGCCGGACGACTAAGA
>MNXK01000059.1 GCA_001872165.1 Anaerolineae bacterium CG2_30_58_95 | reverse complement strand
GAGGGCGAAGAAGAGACCTCCAGCCTCCACCTGCACGAGTACGTGCTGGAAAACAAAGAGCGGCTCGAAGCCGACGGCTGCATCTGGGAATTCGGCGGCGTGGATCACGAAGAGACGCCCATCCAGTATCTCGGCCTGCGCGGCATCTGCTACGTCGAGCTATCGGTCGAGACGGCTGCCACCGATGTGCACTCCGGCATCGGCGGCTCGATCTTTCCCAACGCGGCCTGGCGTCTGGTCTGGGCGCTGAACAGCCTCAAAGGGCCGGACGAACGCATCCGCCTGCCCGGTTTCTACGATGCAGTCAAACCACCCTCGCAGCGGGATCGCGAGTTGATGGCCGCCCTGCCGGATACGTCCGAGGTCTACAAGAAACAATACGGCGTCAAATCCTTTATCAAGGGCTTGACCGGCGGCGTGGACCTGCACCTCGAGGAGGTCTTCACGCCCACCTGCACCATCTGCGGGCTGACTTCCGGCTATCAAGGCCCCGGCTCGAAGACGGTGCAGCCCGCCAAAGCCTCGGCCAAGGTGGATTTCCGCCTCGTCCCGGAGCAGAGGCCTGCGGACGTGCTCGAGCAGCTTCGCCGCCACCTCGACGCGCAAGGCTTCTCGGATGTGAAGGTCGAATTCTTGGGCGGGGAGGCCCCGGCGCGCACCGACCCGGACGATCCCTTCGTCAGGCTGGTCTGCGATACCGCGCTCGCAGTCTACGGCAAGCCGATGCTCCGGCTCCCGCTCGTCGGCGGCTCCGGCCCCAACTACCCCTTCGTCCACGACCTGGGCTTGCCGGTGGCGACCGCCGGTCTCGGCCACCCGGATGGGCGCGCCCACGCCCCTAACGAGAACATACGCATTGATTTGTACCTGAAACATGCCAGGCACATCGCCCGCATCCTGACCGCTTTTGCTGACTAACTTTTCAATGCTGACATTATGGTGTAGAATATAAGCAAAGGTAGACCGTTGTCGTCTACCAATATTTTCAACGAGGAGGTGACTTGACCAAATATCACAATTTGCGCACCATCCATCTATCTCTTACTTTCCCAAAATCCTCAGGAGGAGAAATTCATGAAACGCACACTGTTCGCTCTGGGTACTTTGCTGGTGCTTGCTGGCCTGTTGCTCTCGGCCTGCACACCAGCCGCAACACCGACCCCCACGGCTGTAGTCACCGAAGCCCCCACCGAAGCGCCCGTGGCCACTGAAGCGCCCACGCAGCCACCCCCGCCCGTAGAAAAGACCGCCGTCATTGGCTTTACTGCCTCGCTGACCGGTAAATTGAACGTCGAATCCACCCGCCAGAACGACGGACTGAAACTGTGGATGGACCAGGTCAATGCCGCGGGCGGCATCCCACTTGCTGATGGCAGCGTGGTCAAGTTTGAGTCCAAGTTCTACGACGACGAATCCAACAAGGACCGCGTCCAGGAACTGTACACCAAATTGGCTACCGAGGACAAAGCCGATTTCCTGATCAGCCCCTACTCCAGCGGCCTGGCTGATGCCGCCGCTGTCATCGCCGAGCAGTATGGCAAGGTGATGATCACCACCGGCGCGGCCTCCGACGCGACCTACAAGAAGGGTTACGCCCTGGTTTATCAGTCCTACACCCCCGCCAGCCACTACCTGACCGGCGCGCTGGACCAACTGGCCAGCCTGGACCCCAACATCAAAAAGATCGCCATCGTCTATGAGAACGAGAAGTTCTCCGTCAGCGTCGTCGAGGCGCTGAAGGCCTATGCCGAGGGTAAGGGCTATGAGATCGTGCTGTACGAAGGTTATGACACCGGCACGACCGACTTCGGTCCTCTGCTCAACAAGATCGCCGAAGCCCAACCCGAGTCGATCATGGGCGGCGGTCACTTCCAGGATGGCAGCACCTTTGCCAAGCAGTTGTTCGACAAGCAGGTGGCTGTCAAATACCTGGCCCTGCTGGTCGCCCCGCCTGAACCGTCTTTTGCTGAACTCGGCGATGCCGCCTTGGGCGTGATCGGCCCCAGCCAGTGGGAACCCCTGGCTGCCTTCACCCCGGACTTCGGCCCGACCGGCGTCGAATTGGTGGACGCCTACACGGCCGCTTTCGGCGAGGATCCTTCCTACCATTCAGCAGGCGGCTACGTCGCTGGCTTGATCCTGCAAAAGGCGATCGAGACTGCCGGCTCGCTGGATACGGCCGCCATCAAGGCCGCTTTGGATGGAATGGACATGATGACCTTCTATGGCCGTATCAAGTTCGATACCTCCGCCGAAGCGCATGGCCTGCAAATCGGCCATGACATGGTCTATATCCAATGGCAGAAGGACGCCGCAGGTGCGCTGGTCAAACAGGTTGTCTGGCCGACCGCTGGCGCGACCGCTCCCGCCCTGTTCCCCCTTCGATAAATTTCCATCGCTCCATCCCTGCAGGTGCGTTGCCACCTGCAGGGAATTTTTATAATGGTTGCCGAAGGCGCAACCATAATTCGCTGATGAAAGGAATAAACCATGGGGAATAGCGGCCTGATTACCTCCCTGGTGGACGGCGTCCTGATCGGGGTTATTTACGGCCTCGCCGCGATGGGTATGACACTCATTTGGGGTGTGATGAGCGTGATTAACCTGGCGCACGGTTCGGTCATTGCACTTGGAATGTTCGGCATCTATCTGCTCTTTACCAGCCTGGGGTTGAACCCCTATCTGGCTTTGATCCTGGTTGCGATCCTTGGCCTGTTGCTGGGAGTGATTATTTATAGCATTGCCATCCATCGGGTGGTCAACGCGTCGCATCTTTCAACCCTGCTGGCCACTTTCTCTGTCAACATGATCGTCATTGGCCTGGGCACCGCCATCTTCAGCACTTCACCAAGAAATGTGAATTACTCCCTGGGCAACCTGACCCTCGGCCCGGTGACATTGCTCAATGCTCGCCTGGTCGCCGCGCTGGCTGCAGTGCTGGTTACCAGCGCGCTGTACCTGTTTCTCTACCGCACCCGGCTCGGGAAATATGTGCGCGCAGTTGCCAACAACCGCGCCGCGGCGGAATTGATGGGCATCCCCTCGGCGCAAATTCTGGCCCTCAGTTTTGGTTTGGGTACCATGCTGGCTGCTATCGCCGGCGGGTTGATCGCCACATTTTTCCCCTTTACCATCCTCTCCGGCGGCGTGTATGAACTCAAATCCTTCGTCATCGTCGTGCTCGGCGGGCTGGGTAATCCGCTCGGCGCCCTGGCTGGCGGTCTGATCCTCGGGATGCTGGAAAGCATCATTCCCATTTTCCTGCCCAATACCTGGGTGCCGGTGCTTGAGTTCCTGCTCTTCGTCCTCATTCTGCTGGTTCGTCCCAGCGGCCTGTTCGGAGTAAAGAAATGAAAAACTGGCTAAATCCCGGGCTTTGGTTCACGCTGCTGCTAATCGCCCTCCTGGGCATCTGGCCAATTCTGGGGCAGAACGCGGCAGCTCGCGAGGTTATTTTCACTGTTTTGCTTTCGGTCGTTTTCGCTTCCAGCCTGAACATCCTGCTGGGATATACCGGCTACGTCAGTTTTGGTCACATTGTCTTTTACGGCCTGGGCGGTTATATTGGAATGTTCCTGATCGAACGGTACAACGTATCGCTCTGGATCGCCACCCTGGCCGGCGGCGCCGCAGCCGCCCTGCTGGCTTTCCTGCTTGGCAAGGCCATTTTGCGCCTGCGCGGCGCTTATTTTGCCCTGGCGACCATTGGCATCAACGAGGCTATGCGCGCTTTCGTCAACAACTTCGCTCCGTTTGGTGGGCCAACCGGCATCGAGTTGAAATTCCAGGTTTATAAAGCCTATGGCGGCGCAGCACAGGCTCTCTGGCTCACCTATTACACCATTTTCGCGCTGGCAATCCTCGTCGTGCTGGTAAGTTTCTTCATTAAGCAAAGCAAGTTTGGCCTGAGTCTGATGGCCATCCGTGAAGATGAAGACACCGCCGAGGTCATGGGCGTGGTCACCCCCAACGCCAAGACCTGGGCCTATGTCCTCTCCGCTATCCTGCCGGGCATGGTGGGGGTGTTGTTCTTTTTCAAGAACGGCAACGTCGAGCCGGGGGATGCCTTCCGCCTGCATTTCTCCATCGAAAACCTGGTGATGGTCATGCTGGGTGGACAGGGTACGGTGCTTGGCCCGGTGCTTGGCGCGGTGGGCTACCAGCGCCTGCGCGGCTTCCTGCTGACCAACCCGGTATTCAAGAACATTCAACTCTCGGTGGCCGGTGCACTGCTCTTGCTTATCGTGCTCTTCATTCCGGCGGGCGCAGTGGGTTGGCTGCGTAATCGCCTCCCCCGACTGCGGAAGGTGCTGCCATGAGCGCAATCTTGAACGTAGAAGGTATCACCAAACGATTTGGCGGGCTGCAAGCCCTCACAAAAGTCACCTTTGACTTGCCGGAAGGCCAGATCCTCGGTCTGATCGGCCCCAACGGCGCCGGCAAAACGACGTTATTCAACGTCATCAATGGCATATACTCGCCCGAAGAAGGCCGCGTCCACTTTAGAGGCAAGGATATTACCGGACACAAGCCCTACCACCTGTCCCGTATGGGACTGGCGCGCACCCACCAAATCGTTCGCCCACTGAATGGACTCACCGTGCGCGAGAACGTCACGGCGGGGGCCTGTTTCGGACGCGAGAACCAAAAGCTTGGCCGCGCCGTGCAGATCGCCGACGAAGTGCTCGAATTCATCGGGTTGGCCGAACGGGCCGAGCAACTGGCCAGCAGCCTGAACGTGGCGCAAAAGAAACGGCTGGAAATGGCACGCGCCCTGGCTTCCCGCCCTTATCTCCTGCTGCTGGATGAAGTGCTGGCCGGGCTGAACTCCTCGGAAATTGACGGAATGATCGCCATTGTCCGTAAGATCCGCGATCAGGGTGTGACCATCATCATGATCGAGCATGTGATGAAAGCGGTGATGAACATCTCCGACCGCATCATCGTGCTCGATTACGGCCAGCAAATCGCCGAGGGTACGCCGCAGCAGGTCGCCGCCGATACACGCGTGATCGAGGCCTACCTGGGCGACCCGAAACTGGCCGAGCGGCTGATGAAGGAAGAGTGAGCCATGGCTATCCTCGAAATACGCGATGTGACCTCCGGTTACGGAGAAGTGCAAATTCTCTGGGGCGCCGGCCTCACCCTGGAGGAAAACAAACTGACCTGTCTGGTCGGCGCAAATGGCGCTGGCAAGACCACACTGCTGCGCACGGTGATGGGTCTGCTCCGTCCGTGGAGTGGATCAATCTTGTTCGAAGGCAAGGACTTCAGCCGCGTTCCCGCGCACACCAAGGCCGAGATGGGACTGGTGCTGGTGCCTGAAGGCCGCCAGTTGTTCACTGATATGACGGTGGTCGAAAATCTGGAAATGGGCGCCACCAACCGCCGCAGCCGCCCCAAGTTCAAAGACAATCTCGAACGCGTTTTCGAGATGTTCCCGCGCATGAAGGAGCGCGCCAACCAGAAAGCCGGTACGCTCAGCGGTGGCGAACAACAAATGCTGGCCGTGGCGCGCGGCATCATGGCAGAGCCGCGTGTACTGATGATTGACGAACTCTCCCTCGGTTTGGCCCCGCTGCTGGTGCTGCAACTCTTTGATAGCCTGAAACAACTCAAAAAGACAGGCATCACCATCCTGCTGGTTGAACAGAATGTGCAAATGGCGCTGGCGGTAAGCGATTACGGCTATGTGCTTTCACAGGGACGCTCCGAACTGGAAGGCCCAACTCGGCAGTTGATGGACAACCAGCACGTTCGCACCGCTTACCTGGGTTTATAATAGACATTACTGGTACTAGTCTTTCTGGTATCGAATGACTAGAACTTACCGTTGCGCTACTTTCAAAGGAGGCTCCTATGCTAGTCGGTGAGAGAATGTCACACCCCGTGATCTCCATCACGCCAGATATGCCGATCCACGATGCTCTCAGCCTTTTCCGGCAGGAGCGCATCCGCCGCGCGCCGGTAGTCAAAAATGGCAAACTGGTGGGTATCGTCTCGGACAAAGACCTGTTGAACGCTACTCCCTCCAAAGCGACCTCTTTGAGCATCTGGGAGATCAACTATCTGCTCAGCAAAGTCACGGTTGCCGAGGTAATGACCAAGAAAGTCCTCTCAGTGGCCGAGGACACACCGATCGAAGAAGCCGCCCGCATCATGGCTGATAATAAGATTGGCGGTCTTCCGGTGATGCGCGATGGGCACGTGATCGGGATCATTACCGAGACCGATCTATTCAAGATCTTCCTGGAATTGATGGGAGCGCGCGAGCGCGGCGTCCGCGTCACTGCACTGGTGACCGAAAAAGCCGGTCAACTGGCGAAGATCACGCAAGCTCTCTCCAGCCTGGGCGGGAATTTCATCGCCTTTGGCGTATTCACCGGCGAGGATCCTTCCAACCGGTTGATCACCTTCAAGATTACCGGCCTCGAGAAGGAAGCTGTGAAAACCGCCGTCGAGCCATTGGTCGAGACGCTGGTGGATATTCGCGAATGATCCAAAGCAACTCCCAGTAACCACAGCCGGCCCGAATGAGGCCGGCTTTTGGTTTCCAGGTTTCATCCACTTTGCACGGAAAAGGTATAATTCAGCCATGCCCAACGGCGCCCTGCTCGTCATCGGCATTGCCGGCGGCTCCGGGCCCAACTACCCCTTCGTCCACGACCTGGGCCTGCCGGTGGCGACCGCCGGCCTGGGTCATCCGGATGGACGCGGCCACGCCCCCAACGAAAACATACGCCTGGATTTGTATCTCAAACACGCCAAACACATGGCGCGACTGATGGTGGCGTTTGGGAAATAAAATTGAAGCAAGACCTCACAGGTCTTCAAGACCTGTGAGGTCTGAGAATTCGGTATATAATCAAGCCAGGAGATGATACGGTCATATGGGAACTTGCAATAACAGGTATCGCCGATATGCAGGACGAGATCAAGCGGCTCAACGCGCTTTCGATGGACTTGCTAGTTATTGAAGAATGCCGCAACGAGCCTGGCCAACCATTGCATGAATATTTGAAAGAAAAGGCAGGTGCAAAATGGTAATCAATGTAAGTTATGACGATGTAAAAACAAAAATCGCGGACTTGATCGAAGCTGCCATGCGCGGGGACAAGGTTGTCATCACCAAGAACGGACAGCAGATCATTCAACTCGTGCCGATGAAAACCGCGCATAAACCAAAATTTGGGAGCGCGAAAGGAAAGATTAAATTCGCCAAAGACTTTAATGAGCCTCTGGCAGATTTCCGTGAGTACATGCCATGAATTTGCTGTTGGATACGCACGCTTTTCTTTGGTTCATTGCAGGAGATTCAAGCCTGAGCCAATCGGCGCGTTCAGCCATTGAAGACCTGAACAATAACCGTTACTTGAGCGTGGCAAGTTTATGGGAAATCGCCATCAAAGTCAGCATTGACAAGTTGACGTTGAGCGAACCCTTCGAAACCCTGATCCCCGAACAACTTGCTGAAAATATAATTGAGTTGCTGGATATTTCCTTTGAACACACCGCATTGATCGCGTCCATGCCATTTCACCACCGCGACCCTTTTGACAGACTCATCGCCGCGCAAGCAAGAATTGAGCAAATGACATTGGTCAGCGTGGATGACGTATTCGACGCGTACGGGGTCACCCGCCTCTGGTAATTCCTTCAAATCAACAGTCGCCTCTGAGACCTATCCATCATCAGGGGCGATTTCTTTTCCGAAGTAGATTTCATTTCAATGACCAGCCCCCTCCGCCTTCACCCTTCGGGTACTTCGCGGCGCCTCCCCCAAATTCGACACCAGAATTCAGGTTGGCATACCAACTCTTCATGTCGAATTTGCCCTTACAGGGTGCTTCGCGAGGGGAGGACGGGTGGGGGCGGCCTAACCACAAAAGGCGGACACCATGGCGCGTGACAACAACAAAAGACCTGACAGGTTTCCGCGTGGCGCGCGCATTCCCGAACCCCCATCCCCGCACGCGACTCGGTTAACCGCGGCGTGGATAAAACCTGTCAGGTCTATAACCACGAAAGGCGGCGGACATGGCGCGTGATAACAACCCAAGACCTGACAGGTTTCCGCGAGCCGCGCGCATTCCCGAATCCACGTCCCCGCACGCGACTCGGTTGACAGCGGCGCGGATAAAACCTGTCAGGTCTGGTACCACGAAACGGAGACCTCACAGGTCTTGGAGACCTGTGGGGTCTCCCTAGTCACGCAGCGCCTTGACTTCCTCCGCCGTCAACCGCCGCCAATGTCCCGCCTTCAGCGAACCGAGATGCAGGCTGCCGATGCGCACGCGGATGATCTTCACCACCGGCAAGCCCAACAGGGAACCGATCTCGCGTATCTGCCGTTTGCGCCCCTCCTGCATGATGATGCGCA
>MNXK01000141.1 GCA_001872165.1 Anaerolineae bacterium CG2_30_58_95 | reverse complement strand
GTTCGTGGCGAGCGAGAATTCCTTACCGATCACGCTCCAGATCTGCACGTCAATCTTAGGGCCGTAGAAGGCGGCCTCGTCATAGGCCTCGACGAACGGCACGCCGCCGTTCGTCATGGCGCGGCGCACCATGTCTTCCGTCTTCAACCATAGCCGCTCGTTGTCCACGTATTTTTTGCCCAGGCCTTCCTTGCCGTGCAGCGACAGGCGCATGATGAACTTCTGGATGCCGAACAGCTGGAAATACTTGTGATACAGGTCAATCACGCCCATGAATTCCTGCTCGAACTGGTCTTCAGCGCAGTACATGTGCGCGTCGTTCATCTGCATCGAGCGGACGCGCATCAGGCCGAAAAGCTCGCCGGATTTCTCGTAGCGGTAGCACGTGCCATACTCGGCCAGGCGGATGGGCAGGTCGCGGTAGGAGTGCGGCTTGGAGCCGAAGATCTTGTGGTGCATCGGGCAGTTCATCGGCTTGACGTAGTAGCGCACGCCCTCGATCTCCATGGGCGGGTACATGGACTCGGCGTAGTAGGGCAGGTGGCCGGAGTGCACGAACAGGTCTTCTTTGGCGAGGTGCGGGGTGCGGACGCGGAGATAGCCTGCCTTTTCCTCCATCTCCTTTGCCAGCCGTTCCAATTCCTCGATGATGACGCCGCCGCGCGGCAGCCAGAGCGGCAGGCCGGGGCCGACCTCGTCATCGTAGATGAAGATTTCCAGTTCCTTGCCGAGTTTACGGTGGTCGCGTCTTTTGGCTTCTTCGAGCATCGCCAGGTACTCTTCGAGTTCCTGGGCCGTCTTCCAGGCCGTTCCGTAGAGGCGCGTCAGCATCTTGTTCTTCTCGTCGCCGCGCCAGTAGGCCCCAGCGATGGACATCAACTTGATGGCAGCCGGGTTGATCTGCCGCGTCGTCTCCACGTGCGGGCCGCGACACAGGTCCGTGAACGTGTCGCTTTGATAGATCGAAATCTCGGGCTTTTCGGCCAGCGGCTGCCCGTACTCGTCGAAGCCGCCTTTTTCCAAGCCCTCGATCAGTTCCAGCTTATAGGGCTGATCCTTGAAAATCTGGCGCGCCTCTTCAGCCGAAACCACCTTCTTGACGAAGGGGTGGCCTCCGGCGATGATCTGGCGCATACGCTTTTCGATCTTCGCCAAGTCTTCCTGAACCAGCGGCCGAGGCAGGTCGAAATCATAGTAAAAGCCGTTTTCGACTGGCGGGCCGATGGTGTACTTGGCCTCTGGGTAGAATTCCAGCACCGCTTGCGCCATGACGTGCGCCGTCGAGTGGCGGATTCTATACAACTGGGAATCTTCGTAACGTTCTTCGGGTTGGTTGGACATTTTCTCTCCTTTGCCCTCTCCCGGCCTCCCATTTTCTTTCGGAAAATGGGGGAGGCAGCGCGAAGCGTCGGAGGGGGCTAAAAATAAAAAACTCTCACCCGAATTCGGGGCGAGAGTGCGGCTCACGCGGTTCCACCCGATTTAAGCCCAGACCCTAAAGGTCTCGGAGACCTTTAGGGTCTCGTGGACTTATCTCTTGGACTGATAACGGAGTCACCCGTTTCCCTTACTGACTGAACACTGATCACTGGTTACTGATCACTGTTCACTGTTCTGTTCCACGCTCGCGGGTGGTTTTCGGCGGCGGCTGCCGGAGAAGGCTCTCAGTCATCGGCCTGCTCTCCCTGTAGGTTTCCGCGTCCGCCTACTCGTCCCGGTCATCGCGCACTTGTTTACCTGTCTACTTGCTACCTGTCTACTTTCCCAGTGGGCGGAATAGGGCTCGAACCTACGACCTCTGCTATGTCAAAGCAGTGCTCTAACCAACTGAGCTACCCGCCCGGAACGTGAGGCATATTATAACGAGGGTACCTGGAATTGACAAGAGAAACTTGGTAAAAAAATCGGCTCCCCACGCGGGGAGCCTTTGTTTCGAGCCTTTCTGCCGAGTAGGCCTTCGGCTGCTATGTCTTCTTCAGCACTGGAAGGCCGTTCGGCGTTTCGACTACTTTGTAGCCAGCCGGCACTGCCTCGAGAACGCCCGCCTTCTTTTCCTTGGCGAAGAAGTAGAGTGTTTGGATCTTGCCGCTCTTCAAGGTGGTGCTCTTGGAGTGCAAGAAATACGTCACGCCGCGTTTGTTGGTATAACTGAATGCCATACGAACCTCCATTTTTAGCACGAGGCCTGTGCAGGTATCTAAGCACAGGTGAATAGGGCAAACTCATTATACAGCAATTGGGGAGGCTGGCAATAACCACTTTCTCAGTTGGACTGCATCCTGCTCGCAGTGCAATCGCGAAGCATCCCTGGGGGACTGCTCGCGAACGATAAAAACGGGGAGTTGTTTTTGCACATTCCTTAGGATCGCAACAACCGATCCAGCTCCGCGAAGTCCACGCGCGAGGTGAGGTCCAGGCTGATGGGCGTGACCGAGACCAGCCGTTTGGCCCGCAGGACGTAGACATCGCTGCCTTCCTGCTCCGGGCCGAACAGGGCTACCTGGTGATAACCGATTCTCCCCGGCTCATCCCACGACTTGCGTTTAGGCGGAAGCGGCTCGTAATAGCGTTGAGGGGCGACGCGTGTGACCTGCCAGGGGGTCTGCGGTGTGGCGTCCGAAGGGACATCCACTTTGAGCAGATTGACATCCTTCGGAAATTGCCTTTCCAACAAGAGGCGGGCGAAATAGGCGGTGAAATACGCGGCCGCTGAAAAATCCACCTCGGTTGAGTACGATAGATGGTGTCGCTGTTCTGTTTCCACGGATATTGCCAACGCAGGGATGTCCATGGCAGCCGCCTCCATGGCCGCCCCGACCGTCCCGGATATCGTGACGCCAGTGCCGACGTTCTCCCCGTAATTGATCCCCGAGACGACCAGGTCAAGAGTTCCTGGTATGATTTCCAGAATCCCATGCTGGACGGCCTGGGCCGGCGTCCCGCCGACGGCGTAGACTGTCCAATCCTTGCCGTCCACACTCACGATTTCTGTCTTGATAATGCCATCCGAGGTCAACGGTAAACTGCGTCCGGTACCGGAGGATTGGTCGCGTGGCGCGGCCACGGTCACAAAGCCGAGGGTTGAGAGCGCCTCGGCTGCAGCCCACAGTCCGGGGGACTGGATGCCGTCATCATTGGTAAGCAGGATCTGGCATTTCTTCATCGCGTTTCCAACATTTCTGACAGGGGCTAAGTATTGGAGTGCAAAATCTCCCGATTTTGCACCGAAGTCGGAGACTTCGGACTCCTTATCAGTCTTGGGGCTAAGCCCCTGTTGAGCGGGTGACTTTAAAGAAAAGAAGCGGGATAAACCCGCTCCTGATCTGGCGCCCCTGGCGTGATTCGAACACGCGACCGATTGCTCCGCAAGCAAGCGCTCTAATCCGCTGAGCTACAGGGGCAGTTGATGAGCGGGGGAATTTTAATCCAGAATCCAGGGCAGGTCAAGAGAACGATGATTTCTGGCCCGCCTTGAACGCCTGTGCAGTCTGAAGGACATCGTGAGCAGAACGCAGCGTCCCCTCGCTGATCTCGCCGAGCATCTGCGCCAGTTCGAGCGTGCGCGCCTCGCCCTGCAGCATGGTCACCTGCGTGATGGTGCGCCCATCCTGGATGACTTTTTGCACCTGCCAGTGATGGTCGCCGAAGGCTGCCAACTGCGGCAGGTGGGTGACGACCATCACCTGATGCTGGCGGCCAAGCCCCCACAGTTTCTCGCCGACCATGCTGCCGACGCGCCCGCCGATGCCCTGGTCTATTTCATCGAAGATGAGCGTGGGGACCTGATCGGCGCGCGCCAGGACGTTCTTGAGGGCCAGCATCAGGCGCGAGGTCTCTCCGCCCGAGGCCGTCTTCGCCAGCGGTTTCAGACCCTCACCCGGGTTCGGCTCGACCAGGAATTCGACTTTATCCAGGCCGCTGGCTTCGAAGGCCAGGCGCTGACCGTCAGGAGCGGGCAGGCCCTCTGGGTCGGGGCGCGCCTGGAAGTCCACCGCGAAACGCGCGCTCGCCATGCGTAAGTCGTTTAATTCGATCTCGATGGCTTTGCTCAACTGGTCGGCGGCTTCTTTACGCTTCGCCGAAAGGGAGAGACCTTGCTCTGCCAGTTTGTTCAAAGCTTCGGATTCGGCCGCTTCCAACTCGGCCAAGCGCTCGGCGGCGGTGGTGATGGTTTCGAGTTGCTTGCGGGCATCCGCGGCGAAGGCGATCACGGACTGGATGCTGCCGCCGTACTTGCGCGCCAGGCGGTGGATCAGGTCAACGCGCTCCTCGACTTCTTCCAGGCGCTTGGGGTTGAACTCGATGGCCTCGAGGTAGTCGCGCAGGCCGCGCGCCAGTTCGGCCAGGGTCTCCTCGAGGCTGGTCGCCTGACCCGCCAGGGCAGACTGTGCCGTATCTATCTGGCTCAACTTGGACAGCGATTGGGCGGCCTGTCCGATCAGGTCGGTGGCAGCCGGCGCCTCTGGCGTGCCCTCGTCGAGCACGGTCAGGGCTTGCTGGGCCAATGAGGACAGCGACTCGGCGTTGGCCAGGCGGTCGCGCTCCTGACGCAGCTCCTCGTCCTCGCCGGGGCGCAATTTGGCCGCCTCGATCTCATCCGCTTGATAGGTCAGCAATTCGGTGCGCCGTTCGGCATCCGCCTGGGCCTGGCGCAGCTCGTGCAGCTCGCGGCGGATTGCTTGCAAGCGGTTATATGTCTCGCGATAAGCAGCCAGCAGGGACTCTACGTCCGCATAACGGTCGAGCAGACCCAGGTGGGCGCGCACATTGAGCAGGGAAAGGTGCTCGGACTGGCCGTGGATATCCACCAGCAGCTCACCCAGTTCACGCAGCAGGGTCAGGTTGACGGTACGGCCGTTGACGCGGGCGACGTTGCGCCCCTCGCGCCGCACCTCGCGGCTCAAGGTGACGTAATTCGGGTCGTCGAGCAGTTCTTCGCGTTGGAGGATCTCGTTAGCGGGCTGGCGCTCGGGGCCGGCCAGCTTGAAGGTCGCCTCCACCCGCGCCAGGTCCGCATCGGAGCGGATAACCGTCAGATCGGCGCGCCCGCCCAGGATCATCTCGACCGCGTCCATAATGATGGACTTGCCCGCGCCGGTCTCGCCGGTAAATATTTGCAGGCCCGGCCCGAAGTCCAGTTCGAGGTGGTCAATGATCGCAAAATTCTGAATGCGCAGTTCGGTCAACATACAGGTTTATTTGAACAGTTGAATGCCCGAAAGACGGTAGTAAACCGTGGGCGTCGCCAGCACCAGGTAGATACCCTGGAAGGCGATCCCAAAGAAATCCAAGACCAGCAGGCGCACCAAAAGGACCGGCAGCGCGCCCAAGACGACGGCGACCAAAACGGTGATGAACAGCGCGCGTGACCGGCGGCGGCGCAGCACGAAGCGCGTGGCTTCAGCGATGACAACCCCGGCTGTGGGCGCGCCCACAATGACCAGGAACCAGCCGATAAAGCCAATGCCGCCAACAAAGATGACCAACCCACTGGCGACCAGTGAGAGCAGCCCGGCGACGACAAAACCGAGCAGGTAATCGTACCATTGGGCGGTATCGAAAATCTTTTGCTGGCCGCGCACACATTCTTTGCAGCGGTAGCCGGTGGGCGTGAGAATAGCGCACTTTGGGCAGATCGGTTTCTCGCAGCGATTGCAGCGCAGGGTCGTCGCGATGGTGGGGTGGTTGGCGCAGTAGAGCGGCGTAGCACTTGTGTTACGAAGTCCCCGGCCGAAGGGAGTGGGGAGCCCCGTGCCAACGAATGCTTCGCTCGAAACATTCGTTGGCGGCGTTGTGTTTTCTGTCATCTTGGCAGGCCTATGGTGGTTGCCGATTGCGCAACCATGGTTGGATTCTGGTTCATGTGAGCGGTCAGGTTGCGGTAGAAATAGCCCGGGTCGCCAAAGCGGATGAACTTCGCGCCGTAATCGCCAGCGCGCACGTCGACGCGGTCGTTCTCGGCCAGGCTGATGGGGGTCTGTCCATCCACGCACAGGACGGCGTTGCCATCCTCCTGCACCGTGATACTGACCGACGAGCCTTCCGAGAGGACGACGCCGCGATCCACGGACAGGTGCGGGGCGATCGGGACGAGGAGGATGTTGCGCAGCTCCGGAGGCAGGATTGGCCCCCCGGCCGCCAGGGCGTAAGCCGTCGAGCCGGTGGGTGTGGCCGCGATCAAGCCGTCGGCGACGTAGGTGGTCAGCAGACGCCCGTCCACGTTGGCGGAGAGGTGCACCGGGCGGACGTATTGACCACGACAGACCACGGCTTCGTTCAGCGCGTGCCAGTTCCCCAGCGACTTGTCCGCCCGCCAGTGCTCGGCGCGGATCATCATGCGATTCTCGATCCAGGCCTCGCCTTTTAGCAGTAAATCGAAAGTTGCGCGCCACTCATCGCGCTGGATCTGGATGAGAAAGCCCAGCCTCCCCAGGTTTACGCCCAAGATAGGTACGCCCCAGGGCGCGCATAGGTGAGCGGAGCGAAGCACCGTGCCATCTCCGCCGACCGCGATCAGCAAGTCGAATTCGGCGTTCTTGACTCGTTTCCGCAGGCTGGCGTCGTCCAGCGTGCCGGAGAGGGCGGTCTGGCCGCGCGCTCGAACGTGCTCGGCAATCGCCTCGGCCTCGGCAATCGCTTCCGCCATTCTGGGATGGGCCGCCACCACGATGCGCTGGGGCAGGAAAGGAGTTGAGGACATAAAGATAATTATACCTGTTTTGACCTATCCCCCCTGCCCCCCTTCCCTACGAGGGAAGGGGGAACGGGGGTTAGGTCACGCCAGCTTCTGATCGCACGCACCCCGGAAGCCGCAGCGCGCACAGCGATGTTCTTCCTCGTGCGAGCGTTCCACATTGGCGCGGTGCTCGTCGCGGCGCATGTCAGCCAGCACGTCTAGGAGAGACGATTCGAGCTGGGGCGTGTAATCCACGGCGAAGTCACGGCTGGGATAATGGATAATGCCATACGGCGGGCGCTTGCCGAAGGTCTTCTCGACCAGCAGGCAATAAGCCGCTAACTGGAAGATGTGCGAATCGTAGGGCGCCTCCGGTGTGCGCCCGGACTTGACCTCCACGGGGATGATTTTGCCATTTTGCTCGACCAGGTAATCCGGCTTGCCAGTCAGCTCTAGAAGGTGATCGTAGAGCGGCTTCTCGACCGCGCCCCAGGCGCGCGTGTCGGTGTAGATGACGCGCCCGCCGGGGAGACCGGCCTCTCTGCGCTGGCGCGAGGCAAGCCAGAAGAGAACAAGGGCAAAAAGGAGAAGAGCAAGTGCGACGTAGAGCACAGTTTATTGTTTTTCGGCTTCTTTGATGACTTTTTTGATGCGCACCAGTTGCGCTCCGGCGAGGTCTTCCGTCCGTTTTTGCAGGACGGCAATAAAGTCCGGTTTGTTGGTCGCGTCAACCGCCGGCAGCGTCTTTTCGGCGTGTTGAGGCACTTCTTTGGGGCGGCAGGTTTTGAGATGGTCGAGCAAGTATGGGAAAATGGCTTTTCGGTATTCGTCTTTTTTGGATGCGACCAGCGCCAGCGTTTTTACGCCGTTATCCACGGTGATGACAGAGCCTTTTTCCATCACTTTTATGATTTCGTCGTTGTGCGGGAAAATTTCATCGGCTTTCAAATCCGCCACCGTGGACAGGGCGATCATACCGCCCCACACCAGCCGGTTGTTGCGGCTTTTCAGGAGTTTAAGGAAGTCACCGGCGTAGTCGGTAATCAGCGCCGGGTCGAGATAGCCGATTTCATAGAGCACTTTGAGACAATCGCTCTGGATGTTTTGATCCTTGTTCCACAGGTTTTCGGCGATCTCGCGGATCCCGGCCCGATCTTTGGTCGCGGCCAATTCTCTGGCAAGTTCCTGATTGGGGACTTCGTCGCGTCGGCCTTGCAAACAGGCGATACGGTCAAGCGTGGACATAAAAATCTCCTTCCTTGGGCGGTCAAATTGCCCGCATGGTACAGAAGGCCACCAGCAGCATCAGCGCAATGAGTAGGACGATCAACGCCAGCGTGCGCGTCAACCCGGCGGCGGCGATCTGCCGTCCATGCTGGCGGTGAATTTCCGTCCCGGCGGTCAGCTCGGCCCGGTTTTCCGGCTCGACGCCTTGCAGCTGGTACCACCAGGCGCGGGCGCAGAAAAGGTATGAACCAATCTCAGAAGCACGGATAGCGCGCATCGTAGCACATTTATTCTATCAGATTTTGCCCAAATTTCGTAAAGCGGAGCGAGAGCGTGGTCGAGGTGTAGTCATGCAGCATCGAGCCAAAGCGGGATTTGCTGAAACCGTGCTGGCGCAGGGTGTAAAACACCGGCACCTCGACGATCTTCAATTTCTGGCGAAAAGCGATATACGTCAGGCGGATAAAATACTCCCCGTAACCGCGAAAGATTACAGCCAAATCCAGCGAGAAGAGCGCCTGGCGACGCATGGCAAAGAATCCGCTCAGGCTGTCACGAATGCCGTCCCACAAGACCAATTGGATGAACCAGTTGTAGACCAGGCTGAAGATGTAGCGTTTCCGGTCTTCCATCCCGCCGCCCTTGACGAAACGCGAGCCGATCACCAGTTCGTACTCATCCAGGAGTTCGACCATCTGCGGGATGTTGGTCGGGCTGTGGTTGAAGTCGGTGTCCATGACCACGATCCTGTCCCCGCTCGATTGCTGGATTCCGTAGCGGATCGCCGTCGCCAGACCCCGTTCCTGCGTACGGACGAAACACCTGACCTGGACCCCCGGCCTGGCCGGATGCGCCCGGATGACCTCGGCGGTCCCATCCGGGCTGTTGTCGTCCACGACCAGGATTTCGATTTCCCGACCCAGGGGGAGCAGGCTGGTTTCTATGGCCGAGATCAGATTGGCGATGTTATCCCGCTCGCAATAGGTTGGTAAAATCACCGAAATATCCATGTCAGGCCATTTCCCTGATCGCCTGGACGATGCGCTGGATATCCTCTTCGCCGAGCGTGACCGCCGAGGGTAGGTTGATGCCGCGCCGCGAAAGATCTTCGGCCACAGGTAAAGAGATATCGGCCTGATACGGAGGCTGGACGTGGATCGGGTAGAAGAAGGGGCGGCTGTCAATATTCTGCTGGCGCAGGCTTAGCATCACTTCGTCGCGGCTGAGGGGAAAATCTTTCGCCAGCAAGATGGAATACATCCAGTAGACCGAAGTCGCCCAACTGGCTTCCGGCGGCAGCGTGATGGAGGCAATCTCACGCAGACCCTGGTTGTAGGTCGCGGCGATCCAACGTTTACGGGCGATGAATTCTTCAATGCGTTCCATCTGCGCCACGCCCAAAGCGGCCTGCAGATTGGTCATGCGGTAGTTGTAACCGATCTCGGTATGCCAGTAGCGCTTTTCAGGCGACATGGCATGGTCACGTAAGAAACGCACCTTCTCGGCCAGGGTGTCATCGTCGGTGGTCAGCAGGCCGCCCTCGCCGGTGGTGATGATCTTGTTGCCGTAAAAGCTGAAGGCGTTGATCTCCCCCAGGCTGCCGACGCGCTTTCCCTGGTAGCGCGCGCCGTGCGCCTCGGCCGCATCTTCGATCACGTGGAGGCTATGCTGCTTCGCCAGTTCGAGAATTGGGGCCATATTGGCCGGATGGCCGTAGATGTGGACCGGGATGATGGCGCGGGTGCGCGGCGTGATGCGGCGGGCGACATCCTGAGGGTCGAGGTTCCAGGTCTCGGCTTCGGAATCGGCGAAGACCGGGGTCGCGCCGGTGTAGTGGACGGCGTTGGCGGTGGCGATGAAGGTCAAGGTCGGGACGATGACCTCGTCACCTGGGCCGATCCCCAGGGCGACCAGCGCCAGGTGCAGGGCCGCCGTGCCGTTGCTGACCGCGATTCCATGTCGCACGCCGCAAAAATCAGCAAAACGCATCTCGAATTCGGGGATGTATTTTCCCAGCGAGGAGACCCAGCCCGAGCGGACGCACTCGCTGACGTATGCCGCCTCATTGCCGGATAAAAGGGGTTCAGAAATAGGGATGAAACGGTGGGGAGAATCCATACACTCCCATTTTAATCCATGTTCGCCTCTTGCATGGCACCAGTATTTTGGATGTCGTTCGCTCAAAGGTTGTCGGTTCTGCTCGCGCCGGATAGCCATATCCGGCGGTTGGAGCCTGGATTTGGCAATCCAGGCTGAGCGGTGGGGAGTTATCTAGGATTTTCTGACATCTGTTGCGTGCACACGGAAAACCATTGAAAAGACAACCGCGAGTATAATCGCGGCATGACGGATAAACGC
>MNXK01000139.1 GCA_001872165.1 Anaerolineae bacterium CG2_30_58_95 | reverse complement strand
ATAGAGGATACTGAAACAGCAAATCTATCCGCTTATCCGCTTTCAATCCGCTGCCTTCACCCCTCACGATCCGCGCGAGCGTCTTTCAACAAGTACTCGACCTCATCGTGTTCAGCGCCAGCCTCTTTACGGAAGAACTGTTGCAAAGCAAACTCCTGCCACTGCTGATCGCTCCAATCCTCATACAAAGGCGCAACCTTCTGCTTTGCCATCAGGAACAGGGCAAAATTGGCAACCTGCTCGACCAGTTCATCCGGCAGGCGATCAATTTGCTTATGCAGGCGGTCACAAATTAAAGCAGCGTTCAACTTCCTCTTCCTGTGCGCGCTCACTCCCCGCCCAGACGCAAGCAATCCTTGATCAGCCCCGGCAGGTTGGGCGCGTCGAAGGAGATGCCCGGCGCGGGTCTGCGGTTTAGTTTGATGCCGGGTTCTTCGTGATAGTGATGCGGGAAGGTGGCGGCCAACTCCGCGTTTTCGGGATGCGGCTGCGGGTCATACCAGCGGATTTTCCGCTCGCCCCGACAAATGGTGTAGGAATAGTCAAAAATCTCGCCGTCGGAAAGGTCAAGATACTCGAACACTCGCAGTTCCAACCCGTTCGTGAAGAACACACTTCCCCGAACAATAGCCGTATTCCTGCTGTTCGCGTACAGGCGCAAGGTGGATTCTCGCACCTCAGGATAATGTTCGGTGAGCGTGTAAAGTAGAGTCTCGTAACTGGAGCGGGAAAAAGCGGCCATTATGCAATTGGGTAAACAGGTTCTGCGGGAGTCAACTCGACGGTTTCGCCGTGTCGAAGCGTGGCGATACGGTCCGAAGATATTTTTTCCAGCGCAGTCAATCGCTTCTGGCGCAATTTATAGTGACCCGCCCATTCAGAAAAGTCTTCGAGGTTTTCCCCGTTATCAAGAAGACCTCGCGAATACAGGTTGTAGAAATGATCGGAACTCACCCAATAACGCTGCTCGAATTTACGAAGCCCTTGCTCGGCAGTTTGAATATCGTCTAGGATGTCGCTTAGCGTAATTGTAGACATTTCGTTCTCTCCTGGATATCACATATCTACGAATAATTCTGGTTCTTTCGGATCAATACTCACAAAATCGCCAACACGGCCTGCCTGCAATTTTCGCATGCGCTCGCTGGAAAGTTTAGAGAGCAAAGATTCACGATCAATCTTAATGTTGTAGTAACCTGCCCATTCTGCAAACTCCTCGGTATGCTCGCCGTCATCCAAAAGCCCCTTCTGGTACAGGTCGTAGAAGTCTTCCGAACTCAACCAGTAATGGCGCTCGAAGCGGCGGGTGATCTCGTCCGCCACACGCAAGTCATCAAGGATTTCGGTCATAGTAATTTTTTGGGTCATTTCACACCTTCCAAGCACTTACTGTTGACTGATCACCGAACATTGATCGCTGGCTCTAATTATACCCCGCCTCTCCCTCCCGGAACCCCCCTTCAACCACACAACCCAACCACCAAGCTATCTGACCATTCGACTACCTGACTATCAGACTATTCGACTAATGCCCCCAAATCCTCCGCCATCACCTCGATCTCCGGCCTCCACGCCTCCCCCGCCTCACGCGTAGACACACCCGAAAGAACCAGCGCCACAGGGCAGCCCGCCGCCTGCCCTCCAGCAATGTCCGTCTCCAGGCGGTCGCCGACCACCAGCGTTTCCTCTTTCGCCGTCCCCAATCGTTCGCGCGCCAGTTCGAGCAGGGCTGGGGCGGGTTTCCCGGCGTAGATGGGCTCAACTCCTGTGGCCGTGACGATGACCGAGGCCCACGCGCCCGCGCCGGGGATTTCGCCGCGCGGGGTGGGGAAGGTTTTGTCGGGGTTGGTAACGTAGAAAGGGATACCGCGCCGTACCAACAACGTAGCCTCGCGCATCTTGTTGTAATTGATCTGCCGGTCAATGCCCAGCACCACCGCCTGGGCTTTTTCGGCCTCTTCCACAGGCGGCAACGCAAAGCCTTTGTCACGCAAGGCTTTCATCACCCCTTCTTCGCCGATGGCGAAAACCTGACCCAACCCCCCTGCGCCCCCCATCCCTGGTAGGGAAAGGGGGATGGGGGGGATAGACCCCCCTGCGCCCCCCATCCCTGGTAGGGAAGGGGGGATGGGGGGGATAGGTCCGACCCGCCTCGCCAGCAACTCCGCCGCCGCCAGCGAAGAAGTCACCACCTGCCAGGATTGGGCAGTCACGCCAAAGCTGGCCAGTCGCTGCACGTATTGTTCGGGGGTGAGCGTCCCATTGTTGGTGGCGAAGGCCACCTTCAGCCCGCGCTCACGGATGCGCGCAAAGATCGCCGGCAGGTCGCCGATTGGGCTGGAGTCCTTCCACAGGACGCCGTCCATGTCCAGGATGAGGGATTTGATGTTTGGGGAAAGCATTATTTAATGGGGGAAAGGAACCCGTTTTCTCGTAGAAAACGGGTTCCTGCTGCTCACTGGCTGCTCACTGATCACTATTTCTTGTCGGACATTTCCAGCACCTGATCCACCAGCCCGTATTCGACGGCTTGTTTGGCGTCCAGGAAGAAATCGCGGTCGGTGTCTTTCTTGATCACATCCACTGGCTGGCCGGTATGTCTGGACAGGATGTCGTTCAGCAAAGTTTTCAGGCGCATGATCTGCATGGTTTGGATCTCGATATCCGTTGCCTGACCCTGCGCGCCGCCCAGCGGCTGGTGCAGGTGGATGGTGGAATTGGGCAGGGCATAGCGGCGGCCCTTCGTACCGGCGGCCAGCAGCACGGTCCCGAAAGAGGCGGTCACGCCGACGGCCACCGTGCTGATCGGGTTGGCGATCATCTGCATCGTATCGTAAATGGCCAGTCCAGAGTAGATTATCCCGCCCGGCGAGTTGATGTACATCTGGATCTCACGTTCAGCATCTTCGTGATTCAAGTAAAGCAATTGCGCAACGATCAGGTTGGCAACCTGGTCGTCAATCGGCATTCCGACGAAGACGATACGTTCCTTGAGCAACAATGAATAGATGTCATAACCGCGCTCACCGCGCCCAGAAGACTCGTAGACATATTGCATCTTGAAATCGGGAATTGACATGGTTTTCTCCATTTGTCGAAAAGGGTGAATCTTATGCTTCCGGTTCGGGTTCGACCGGTTTCTTAGCCGCCGGCTTACGCCTGGGCTTCGCCTCACCTTTCGAGGCTTTTTCTTCCGAGGTCTTTGTCCCGGCGGCTTTCGCGGCAGCCGTCGTCGCTTTCTTTTTCGCTGGCTGCTTCTTGGTTGCCGAGTGCGCAACCACTTTGGTTGCCGAGTGCGCAACCACTTTGGGTTTTTCTTTAACCTCTTCAACCGGGAGCTCTGGAGCCAGGCCGAGGGCAATATCCTTCAAGCGGGCCAGGGTCTGCTGCGTGATGGCTCGACCCGCCGCCTCCAGCGTGATGGCCTCCTGCATTTGCTTAGGGGGCGTGCTTTTCCCGCGCATTGCCTTTCGATAATCTTCGCTGCCTTGCAGCCCGCCCACGGTCTGCTGGATTGCGGCGCTCAACATCTCTTGGCTTACCTTGATTTTTTCGGTGAGTGCAACCTTATCCATGATGAGACTGCGCTCCAGGCGATTTATGGCCGCTGGTTTTATTTCCTCGGCGATGAATTTTTCCTTGTCCATCTCGCGCATCTTTAGATAAGCGTCCAGCTCGAGGTTCTGGCCGGCCAGGCGCGCCACGAAATCTTCTGTAACATGTTCGATCTCGTGATCCAGGACTTGCGGTGGGTATTTGACCGTCGCCCCTTTCTTGATCTCGTCAATCAGCTTGAGGTAATAACCATCTTCATAGTCCGCCTTCGAGCGGCCTTCCAAGTTGGCGCGTACCACATCCCGCAGCGCGGACAGGCTCTCGAAGCTGCCGACCTTCTTGGCAAATTCATCGTTCAGTTCAGGCAGCTTGACGCCTCGCACGGCCTTGATGGTCACAATGAATTTGACCGTCTGCCCGCGTAGATTTTCTTCTTTGCATTCTTGATCGAACTTATGGGTAAAGCTCTTGCTTTGACCAATCTCCAAGCCAAGAAGCTTGTGCGAAAAACCCGCGAACGGCCACTCATCTTCTTTTTCCTCTGGGCGGACGAAAACTGGATAGCCTGGGCGGTCAATCACCGGCGTTTCGCCCTCCTCTGCCTTGGCTTTGACGCCGAGTACGTCGAGCATGACGAAATCACCCTCCTGCACCGGGCGTTCGACCGAGTCCATTGTGCTGTAAATGTGGCGAAGTCCGTCAATCTCCTCGTCCACTTTATCTTCACCCGGAGCCTGCCACTCGTAAGGCAAGCGGATGGCGCGGTAGCCGCCCAGGTCAACGGTTGGCTCGAGGGGCACGGTGAAGATGAACCTGGGCGGTTTCAGGCTTTCGACTTTTTCCAGTTTGCCGGGCGCAGCCGGCTCGATTTTGGCCTTCTTGAGCGCTTCGGGATAGATTTCGGCCACGAGAAGTTCGACGGCATCCTCGGTGATCGCGGCATCGCCATAATGACGCAGGACGACCTCATACGGCGCCTTGCCGGGACGGAAGCCTGGGATCTTGGCGCGTTCGGAGATCTTGCGGGCAGCGCGATGCCTGGCTCCTTCCAGGCGCTCGGCTTCGATCTTGACTGTCATGGTGACCTGGTGGTCATCGCGGGGTTGGGTTTCGATTTTCAAGGGTCATCCTTTTTGCGTAATGTGAATGTGGTTGTGTATTGCTTGACTCTCGCCACTCGTCACTCGTCACTCTAAAAAGTGGGGAAGGCGGGACTTGAACCCGCACGCCTTGCGGCACATGATCCTAAGTCATGCCTGTCTGCCAGTTCCAGCACTTCCCCGGGGGTAGTCGAATAGTCGGATGGTCACTTGGTCTGGTAGTCTGCGGGCGGAATTATAAGCGAGGGGCAGGGAGGCGTCAATAAAAGATATGCTGCCGTTAATCAATCGCTGATATAACTATTCAGCCAGCAGCGAGCACACCAATTTGTCACCCTGAGCGGAGCGTTCTTTGCGGAGCGAAGGGTCTCCATGGCAATCAGGCGAGATGCTTCGTCGCAAAAAACGCTCCTCAGCATGACATGCCTGAATAGTTACTCGCTGATATAATCTGGCGACTTTGGCAGGATCAAGGAGCAACGATGTCTCGCATTATCAACCTCGAAAGCGCAGGGAAAGAGCGGACGCGCCTGACACGCGCCATTGTGCTGGCCGTTCGGGAGCTGGCGCGGCAAAGCGGACCTGGCGCGGAATCGCGCGACCTGGCCGCGTACCTCGCCTTGTCACTGCGCGCCATCGCCGACACGATTGACGTTTCCGTCGCAGCCTGGGAAAAGCGCGGCTACTGGGTAAAGGCTGACCGCTTTCGCATGGATTGGCTGTGGGCCGGGCAGTTGGCCGAAAAGATGCGCGCCGCCCTTTTGGATGAGGATTGGGGAGCAGTTGCCGCGCTTGCCGCGCAGATCGCCCAGAAGCTGAACAAGGTGAGCGTGAGCGAGAATCGCCAGCTTGGCAAGCCGTGGGTGGGCGCCTGGCAAGAATTGAAACGCAAGTAAACCTGGAGATTGCTTCGCACAGTGCGCTCGCAATGACACTGCTACTAAGGCAGCGTGTACTTGACGATCAGTTTTGGCGTGCCAAGCCGCACCTGGTCTGCCACTCCGTCGCCGTTGGATAGCTTATCGGGGAATTGCAGCCGGAATTGGATGCGCGTCGAGCCTAATTTCGCTTGCAAGGCGGTTTTGAAATCATTATCCACGACGGCGCTATCTATACTGGTCGGATCACAGCGTACGATAAATGCTCCCGATGGCGCACCGGCGAAGAAATCGCTGGCATCCAGCGGAATGAAATCTTGCTGATAAACATCCAGGCAGCCTAAAGCGCTAAAGGGATCGCCGACGATTGTGTATCCCTGCGATAGGTCTATTGCCCCTTCTTCGATCGTTGCAGTCGCGGGGAGCGACGAGATGTCGAAGCTCAGGAAAACCTGCGAGCCGGCATTGTCCGTTGTGTCTCCAACGTAGATCTCACTCTTGACATCGCCGTTCGAGCGCACTGATCCGCTTTCCGCAGCGACGAAATCCAGGGTCAGCATAAGCGGTAACGTGGGGTCAACCAGGATGGCAACCCAGAACGGCTCGCCGCCTCCCAGGCCAAACAAAACGCCGTTGGGGTCGCGCAGCCTCCAGTAACCTTTGTAAGAACCAGCGGCCGGCGGGGCCTTCAAGTTGACGGAGACGTCGAGCGTCTCTCCCGGCGCGACGGCGCCGGTGGTCAAGGGCTGGCTTGCAGGTCCGCTCATGGCCTTGTCATGATCGAACACCACTTGATAGGCAGAATTCCAGGTGCAGGCGCCGATGTTTCTCAGCCGCCAGGTCTTGGTGAAGGTTTGATTGGGAGCCATGGCGGTTCCATCTGGGATGGTCACGTCGCTGACGAAGCCGGCCGCATTGCACGGGACGGGGGTCAGCGTTGAGGTTCGCGCCGGGATCGGCGCGATGGTCGCCGTCGAGGAGGGGAAGGGCGTCAGGGTGGCCGAAACGGTTGGCGGCGCTTGGGTTTGCGCCACGCGCGTCAGCTCGGCATCCACCGTCTGCGCGGCAAAAGTGAAGATCGCTTCTGGCCGCATCGTCGCTTCGCCCGTTGGCAGGGTGCAGCTTGTCAGCGCCGCGATGAAGAGGATGGTAAGCATAAAGCGAATTGATCTCATGCTCGTTCCTCCTTACTCATAGGGATGACAAGTCGTTAGTATCACAGCGCAAGGTTGGTTGCGATTCTTGTACAATGCCGAAACCGTCCACGAATTTTCACGAATGCACGAATTTGCGCTGTCCATTCGAGAATTCGTGGCCTTATTCGTGGACGGTAGCCCCGTTATGCGGAATGCCATTCCGCACCACGTCACTTACTTGCATCCCACCACCCAGTCGTTCTATAACGTTAGGGAGTGAATGAAAAGTAAGCGATGCGCTTCGTGGAGCGGGATGGTATCCCGCTCATTTGCGGCTATGCGGAATGCCATTCCGCACCACGTCACTTACTTGCATCCCACCACCCAGTCGTTCTATGGTAGCGACGGTTTCAGCTGTTCCTATGAATGGCTGAAACCGTCGCTACATCATGTTTTACGGGATCGTATATTGCACGATCAAATATGGGATTCCAAACTGTGTCTGGTCAATTGCACCGTCGCCATTGGATTGCTTATCTGGGAATTGCAGCCTGAATTGGATGCGAGTATCCAGGCCTACCCTGGCCTGGATGGCGGCGGCGAAATCGCTATCCACGACCACGTTGGATAAATCTGCCGCGCTGCACCAATTCATGAACG
>MNXK01000077.1 GCA_001872165.1 Anaerolineae bacterium CG2_30_58_95 | reverse complement strand
ATTATTCTCTTTCTGATAGCGGGGCTATTCTACAGTGTTATTTTAGCACATTTAGTGCTTGAAAATGCGCGCCAAACCATCTTTCCCTATTGCACGTGCAGCAGCACCTTGCCCTCGTGCCATAAATCTTCCAACCGGTAGTAATTGCGCAAATCGGCGGCGAAAAGGTGTACCACGATGGAGCCGTAATCCACCACCACCCAGCCGTCTTGCGGACTGCCCTCCACGCGGCCTTTGTGGTGATGCGTCTCCCGCACTTTTTCCAAAACTGCATCCGCCAGCGCGTCCAGCATCCGGTCGCTGGTGGCGGTGCAGATAACGAAATAATCTGTGAACGAAGCGATCTTTTGGAGGTCCAACAAGACGATGTTTTCCCCCTTCTTTTCCTCCAGGGCGTCTACGATTGTATGAGCAACTTCGAGTGTATTCAGAATTCACCTCTCTTTTTGTGTCATTGCGAGCCGCCGCCTTGAATCGCAGCGAAGTGGTAGTCGAAACAAAGGCGGCGAAGCAATCTCCTCGCGGAGGATGATAATACCTGCATACTTGATGAGCTACTTGCCAAGCGCGGCAGTATAAAGATGTGTGTACACGGCCCCGCCTGGCTGCAGATCGCTCTTGAAGATGTGCACCGCCTCCACAGCGACTGCGCCGAGCGCGCCGACCCGGGTCTGCTCCAGCGCGGCGCGGATTTGCTGCACTTCAGCCGCCGAAGCATTTTGGTTGACGCGTCCAATCGTCAGGTGCGGGGAAAAAGGCCGGTTTTCAGGTTCATAGCCCAGGTGGGCGGCGGCCGCCTCGATCCCATGATGAAGCGCCTGCAAAGCGGCCGGGGCTTCGATCCCGATCCAGACGATGCGCGGCCGCCTCGGGTTCGGGAAAACGCCCAGTCCGCCAATCGAAAGCGAAAAACCGGCGTGCTGTCCGGTCTCGACCTTCAGGGCTTGCGCCAGCAGCTCCAGGTTGGCAGGCGAAACGTCGCCTAGGAATTTCATCGTCAGGTGGACGTTATGCGGCGTCGCCCAACGGACGAGCGGCCTGGCGAGCGCTTTCTTCAGCCCGGCAGTGCTTTTGTCCATCGCATCCTGCAACTCGGCGGGCATCTCAATGGCGATGAAAGAGCGTAGCATCATACCTGGATAAAATAGCACAAGAAATGGGAAATGGCAAGGGGTCTACGGGCTTCACGATGCCCAGCCCTCGAGCCGTTTGTAATCCTCTGGTGTATCTACATCCAGCAATAAACTTTCATCGTGCCAGGGCAGGGTTGTGACGTGGTGTTTGGAAAATATTCCTCGCCCGCCGACGTCGCCGGTCAAGGCCAGGAGATCGGGAAAAGTGACCCGGTCGAACAGGACCGGATTCGCGCGTTGACCCTGAACCTGCGGCGCGACAATCAAGCTCAAATCTAGGCTGTGACGTTCCACCAGCGCCCGCAACACGCTCGGTGTGACCTGCGGCTGGTCGGCCAGCAGGAAGATGGCGGCCCCGATGCGAAGAGAGGGGCGGGGGGGCAGGGGGGCAGGGGTGAGGGCGGATAGCCCCGCTTGGATGGATGAAGCCTGTCCACTCTGCCAGTCGCGATTGCGGATGATCTTCACAGGCAAATCCATGATCGCCGCTTCGACCTGCTCGGCATGCGAGCCGGTCACAACGATGACGGGAGAAAGGTCCGCAGCCAGGGCGGTCTGCGCCACGGTGCGGATGAACGGCTGGCCGCGCCAGTCCAGCAGTTGTTTAGGCTGGCCCAAGCGCTCCGATGCGCCCGCGGCCAGGATGATCCCGGCGACCGGTTCGTGGACCGCGTAGATGGTGGATGGCGGATGGCTGATAGCCGATAGCGGATGGCCGCCCTGAGCGGACGCTGCGCTCTTTGCGGCGGCAATCGAAGGGTGGCCGGTACCGGTTGGCTTATAGCAGATGGCAGATGGCGGGTGAAGGGAGGCAATGATGACCGCGTGGTAGCAGGATAACAGTTGCCCTGCCATCCTATTTGCCTGTGCATGCAACTCCGGTGTATTGGCCTGATTTAACAACGCGACGCGGCGGGCGTTAGGGGGGATGTTTTTCAATCCGCCCGCAGAGTGGGCAAGCACGCTTACAACCGCTTCCGGCATAACGGTATCGCCGATTTCCAATCCGCTCAAGCGGGCGAAGATTTCCGGGCGGTGGACATGCTTTGCGGTGAGCGGTTTTCCCAGCCCGGACAGCCCGGCGACAACCACAACCGTCTCGACAAATTCCGGGATGGCCGGCTCGTGCTCCGCTGGCGCCTTGAGCGGCCTCTGACGCGATCCATCCGCTTCGATGAGCAGGGGGATGTTGCGATTTTGCGCAACTTCGTGTAGCCAATATAATATACTTTTATCTACCCCTTTCGTTCGATCCCCACCTATTAGCCCAGTGACCAGAACAACGCCGCGCAGATTATCTTCCAATTGCGCGAAATCTTCCGGCTTCCGAGCGATCCAGTGCGAGTCGGCCAGCTCGATTTGATTGACGTGCAGGTGAGTGGTGGCGGTGACGAGAACGCAAGGATATAGGCTTGATCGCGAAGGATGAAGGCTGAAGGATGAAGGATGAAGCGCGGAGGGCGTTGGCGCAATCAATTCGCGCGCCAGTTGGAAGAGGGCGGTCGTCTTGCCGCCTGCGCCGACCAGGGCGAGGCAGAGGGAGGAGGAAAAACGCAGGGCATGAGAGAGTTTCATCAGTGATTCACCGCGAAGGGATGAAGAACGCATAGATGCTTTGCAGACGCGAAGAAAACCTTTGCGTTCTTTGCGTCTTCGCGGTTAAGTCCATAATTGACCGCGCACTTCTGCCCGCCCCAGAATCGCCTCCAACACGCCTCCGCCTACTGCCAGAGCTTTGTCGGAAACCATCTGGCAGAGACGCGGGTCGTCGCGCGGGTCCACGTCGCCGATTTTCAGGCCGCGCGTCACCGACAGGCCGGGGTGAATCAACCCACGCAAAATACCTTTTAACGGACTGATCACTGAACACTGATCACTGATCACTGATGACCCTTCGACTTCGCTCCCTGGCCTGGCCGCCAGGGCAGGCAGGGCAGGCTGGTCACTGATCACTGCAATCAACTGCCCCTCCTCCACATGCGTTCCAATCTCAGCATGAGCGGCAAGCACTCCATCACACAGAGCGCGCAGGACGCGCGCCGGGTCGCCTTCGGGTGCGCCGGTATCCGGTTCGGGGCCGCCGCGCCAGTAGACGCGCCCCAGGTTGTGACCGCGCCGGGTCTCGACCGCAGCCTGGCAGTTCTCTCCGGCCACGAAGCCAGGCCCCAGTCCAATGTACAGCGCGGGCGCGTAGCCGATCGGTTCGGGCGGACGCTTGGTCATACGCCCATCCACGATGACGGCGGGATGTAAAGCCCTGGCTGAGGTGCAGTCAGGATCCACCAGCACCGGGATCTGCTGTTTGCCCAGGATGGTCAGGATGCGCAGGCTGTCGCTTGGGTCAGGAACGCGCCGGGCGGTGATCCCCTCGATGATAATCTCTCCGGCGTAGACCGCTTCAGCAAAGGCAACAGTGCGCCGGACCGCCAACGGTTGCGGTATCTCGGTGACGACGACGCGCAGGCCGGAACGGATCAGGCGTATGGCGACGCCGGTTGCCAGGTCGCCGCCGCCGCGGATGAGGATGATGGACGCCATAATCAAATACTCTTTTCGGCCCCTTCCTGGAGGATATGGCCGAATGCGTAAAAGGTGAAGTAAACGAAGATGAAAAATACTGTGTACAGGCCAACGAAACCGATCGAGCGGAGGCTGGGGTCTTGCAGCCAGCTCCAAAGGTTTTCGGCGGTGCCGGTCGGATTCTGCAGGATGTCCCAGGAGTTGAGGCCGATGAAGCGGCCGATGTAGATGCCAGCGCTGCTCAGACCCGCCACAGCAAACACGAAAATCCAGCCGAGCCAGCGGCCGAACTCACGCTTGACGATCTCCTGCATCAGGTTGAGCGAAACGACCCCGAGTAAAACGCCTGTCCACGAGAACCAGGTGAGGAGGATAACATCGAACCAAAGCGGTACATTTGTAGTTTCCTGGCCGAGGTGCTGCAGGTCGGTCAAGATGTAGGGCGCGTTGGGGAAGAAGATCAGCCAGAGGAATGCGAAGATAGGAATGGCAAAATAGACAAGCAATCGTCGCCATGAAAGCATGTAGACCAGGTAAGCCAGTACAAATGGAATCCAGGCCAAAAAGAGATTCCAGACCAACCCAAGGTATTGACTGCTGTCGCTGTATGCGATCCGGGCAGCAACCAATGTCGCACAGACGAGAGATGCGGCGGAAAGTAAAAGGAAGATACCCGCTTTGTATTTGTGACGGGCGAAGGTGTTGCGGAAACTATTGGGCATTTGTCTCCTATACCTTCCCCAGCCCGCGCAGCACCCGCTCGGGCGTCAGCGGAAAATCGTCGAACCACACGCCGGTCGCGTCGTGGACGGCGGCCGCGATGGCCGGCGCCAGCGGCAGGAAGGGCAGTTCGCCCAGGCCGCGCGCCCCCCACGGGCCGATTGGATCCGGCACTTCGACGATGACCGGCTCGACCGCATCGGGAATGTCCAGGATGGTCGGGATGAGATAGGTGCTGAGCTGGTCGGTCAGCACATAGCCATCTTTGGTGATGAAATTCTCCAGCAGGGCGTATCCCTGCGCCTGGACGACCCCACCTTCGATCTGACCTTCGACCAGGGCCGGGTTGATGGCCTGCCCCACATCGTCAGCAGAGACGACCCGCAGCACCTTGATAAAGCCGGTCTCGGTATCCACTTCCACTTCGACGGCCTGGGCAACGTAGGCGTAGGCGAAGTTGGGCATGGCGTAGCCGGTTTCCTTGTCGAAGGGTGTGGTCTTTGGGCCAAGATAGGTGTATTCTGCAATCGCCGGGCGTTCCTCGGCTTTCCATTTTGCCAATGCGGCTTCGCCCGCGCCCTTCAGTGCGTTGCCGGCCATGAAAGTCATGCGCGAAGCTGAGGCGCTGCCCGGGTTGCCCATGTTGACCGTATCTGAGGTCATCAGCGTGACTTTGTCAACCGGCGCGCCGACCGCCTCGGCGACCATCTGAACCATCACCGTGTGAGTGCCTTGCCCGACCTCCGCGCCGGCGTGCCAGGCGACGGCGCGTTCTATCTCGTCCTTTCCATGCAACTCCACCCGCGCCCAGGAATTTTCTTGGTAGCCAAAGCTGAATCCCACGTTCTTGAATCCGCAGGCGAAGCCGCGACCGCGAGGGGTGACGGGTGACAGGGGACGGGTGACGGGTGACGGAGGACGAGTGTCCGGCCAGCCGAATTTATCGCGTGCTGCTTCGATGACCTGCACGACGCTGGCCGGACCTGGAACCGGCGTGCCAACATTCAGCGTGTCGCCCTCCCTCAGCGCGTTGCGCCAGCGGAACTCGACCGGATCCATGCCAAGCTTCTCGGCCAGCTTGCTCATCTGCATTTCTGCCATGAAGAGCGCTTGCGGCGCGCCGAAGCCGCGGAAGGCGGCCGAAGGGATGTTGTTCGTGTACACGCCGTACACGTCGGTCTTGACGTTGGGAATGAAGTATGGTCCGCTGGATGTAATGGTCGAATTGCCGAGTACCTTGTTCGTCGTGTACATGTACGCCCCGCCGTCGGCGATGATCTCCGACTCGCCTGCGACCAGCTTGCCATCTTTGGTCGCGCCCCATTTGGCGCGCAACCGCATGGGATGGCGCTTGCCGTGTCCGAGGATGGATTCCCTCCGGCTCCAGATGATCTTGACTGGCCGCTTCAGCTTCCAGGCTGCCAGCCCCAGCACGATCTGCACGGACATATCCTCCCGTCCGCCGAACGCGCCGCCGATGGCAGGATAGATGACGCGCACCTGCTCTTCGGGTAGGCCGAGCGCATGAGCCACCTGGGCGCGGTCGGTGTGAGTCCATTGACCACCAGCTTTTATAGTCACCAGCCCCTCTTCGTCAACGTAAGCCAGGCCGGCCTCGGGTTGGAGATAAGCATGTTCCTGGACGGGCGTGAAGTACTCGCTCTCGACGATCACGTCCGCTTTTGCGAATCCCGCTTCGATGTCTCCTTTGCGGATGCGGTCGTGCACGCAGATGTTGGAATCGCCCAATTCCGGGTGAACCAGCGGCGATCCGGCTTGCATGGCGGCTGCCGCGTCCGTGACGACCGGTAAATCCTCGTATTCGACCACGATGAGCCTGGCGGCTGCTTCGGCTGCCTTCTCCGTTTCAGCCACAACCGCAGCCACTTGGTCGCCTACGAAGCGGACGATGTCGCGACCCTCCCCCCTCTCCCTATCTTTGGAAGAGGGGCCGGGGGTGAGGGCAGGGGCGAGGGCCGGCCCGCACAGCACCGGCTGGTCGGGCCTCTGCAGGCCGTACTCGTTGACCGGCATGTCTTTGGCCGTGAAAATAGCAACCACGCCGGGAAACGTCTCGACTTTGGAGGTATCAATGCTGACCACGCGCGCGTGCGGCCGCCCGGCGAACAATATTTTCATGTGCAGCATCCCCGGCATGGACAGGTCGCCGGAGTAGAGCGCCGTGCCCGTGACTTTGTCGCGCGCGTCAATGCGAGGGATGGATTGGCCGATAGTGGATTTTGTTCTCATTTAGCTCTATCTCTTATATCTCTTCGTTCTACGCCCCGACGGCGGGGCGTCCAGGGCTGAATAACGCGGCGGTCCTAAGCCTCGATAAATAAAAGCGTAGACAGTCGAATAGATGCCCGTCAGCAGCATCAGAACGACGAAGAAGAACGCCAGAACGGCTTTCAGGTTGTTATAGCTCGCAATTGGTCCGGCGATGCTCGCTAAGAATTGGATTTTCCACACCCAGTCAGGAAATTTAATATATCCGAGCCATTCAGGCGGGATTGGCCAACCCTGGCTAAGGCCGTAATTCACCAGCAAAGCTGCACCCGCAAAGGATAACAGCGGGACGATCAAGATCAAGATACAGCCAATGCCGCGCCAGATTGGGTGAGTCTCGCGTGAGCGCGGGGGTAGTTGACGTGTGTATTTTGCGTATTTTCCCATGCCGATCCTCCCGTAGGGGCGGGATCACCCCGCTCCTACGCTCGCGTCCTCGATTGCTTTCACGATTTTGTAATAACCTGTGCAGCGGCACAAGTTGCCGGTGATTGCCTGCGCGATCTCGCCCCGCGTCGGATGCGGTTTTTCTTCCAACAGTTTCGCGGCCGACATCAGGAAGCCAGGCGTACAGTACCCGCACTGCACCGCGCCATCCTCGATAAAGGCGCGCTGCACTGGGTGCAATTCATCCTTCATCCTTTCGCTTTCATTCTTTATCCCCCCGCCTTCATCTTTCATCTTTCCTCTTTCATCTTTTACGGAAAGCCCTTCCACTGTCACAACTTCCGCGCCGTGGGCGCGCGGCGCAGGCACCAGGCAGGCCATCACCGCCTTGCCGTCCAGGTAAACCGTACACGCGCCGCACTCGCCCTCCGCGCAGCCCTCCTTCGTACCGGTCAGCCCGGCCTCCTCGCGCAGCAAGCGCAGCAGGCTCTTGTCTTGTCCGCTCGTGAACGTGTAAGCTTTGCCGTTGATCTTTGTTTGGATGGCTGTCCCTGACGTGTGACGTGTGACGGGTGACGGGTGACGGGTTCTTGTTTCCCCCACAGCAGCACCGGCTCGGACGGGAACCCGGCCTGCTCCCTGCCATCGGCGATGGTACGCAGCCCGCGCA
>MNXK01000204.1 GCA_001872165.1 Anaerolineae bacterium CG2_30_58_95 | reverse complement strand
TCTGCGAAATGGTGAAGAACAGACCGATCTGCCCCACCGTCGCGCCCAGGTCTTTGATATAGAGCGACATCAGCGGCCCGTACATGTTGCCGCCCATGTTGGCGAAGATCATCGCCACCAGGAAGAGCAGCACCAGTCCGCTCAACAGCGGCTGCTTCCTGGCTTGGGCTGTCGTCGTTTCCACAGGCATCGTCAAAGCCCACCCTCCGCTACCCGATGTAAACCTGCACGCGTTCGCCGTCTTCGCCCTCGTCCACGTTGACGATCAGCGGCTCTTCGCCGGTAAATCCGGTTTCGACCACCTGGATGATATCGTCTACGTTGGTCTTCGCCAAGTCGGGGATCTTATGGCCGAAGTGGCGCAGGAACCAGGCCGTGAATTTCAATGGCAAAGGGAAACCCAGGAAAATGCGCCGCGGCTTCTCGCCGGGCTTCTGGTGCACGTCCACGAAAAGCCAGCGCGCCTTGCGGGTACCCACGGCTGCGGCGATGACGGCCACGCCCAGCAGCAAGACCGGCAGCCCCAGGCAATAGAACCAGCCGCTGATGCTGGCTGGGTGCATGTTGGCGTACATGATCCACCCGCCCAAAATGGTGACAGCCACGCCGAGTGTCAAAGGGATGAGCCACAGGCGGCGAACGGTATCTTTGATGCGGGCAATCTTCGGATCTGCTTCCAGGCTGGACTTTTCAGCCTCCTCGGGCTTTGCCGCGCCCGCCTCGCGGCCGGACCCTGTACCTGCTTCCGCTTCGGCGGCCTGAATCTCATCCTCGGCCGGATTCTGCTCGAGGGTCTGCATCAGGCGCAGTCCCTCTTCCGGCGTGATCTTGCCCTCTTCGATCATCTTCAGAATTTGCGAACGTTCCTGGTCAGTCATAATTTTTGCCTTCCAAAGCCGCCAGCAATTTCTCGGCTTCGTCGAGCGTGATCTTTTTCTCCTGAAGCATCTTCAGGATGGTCAGCCGTTCTTCATCGCTGACCGGCTCACCCCTTTCGACCGGTTTCTGACCGGAGAATCTGAACACTTCCGATCCCCCGATCACGACTCTCCCCTCGAATCCTCTCCCATGTGGACGGCGGGCACGCGCTTCGGCGGCGCGCGCTTTGGCCTCGGCGCGACGTATGGTCGCCGCGACCTTAACTTCTGCGTGGCGCGAAGCCGCTTCCGTGCGCGCCTGGGCGCGTTCCATCGCCGCCTGCATACGGCGGTTGATGCGCTCGGAGAGATCCGCCGGGATCGGAGGAATTGGGGGAATCGGTGGAATGGGCGGGATTCCCCATTCGGACGTGTCTCCCATCCCAACACCAAAATCGGCCGCCGAATCCCATTTCTCGGCCTTGCTGGTGACGATCAGCTCGTCGCCGGCCGTCAGGAACATCCTGGCTGCTCCGCTGCCCAGCGTGATCGTCTGGGTGGGGCTTTCTTCTTCCAACTTGATGCCGGGGAAATCAACATGCAGGGACTCTGGCGAACCACCGGTCAGGTTTAATTCGACGTCCGCGTTCGGCGGCAGGCGCAGGAGCAGGTCATCGCCGGCGGTAATGTGATATTCTTTCCCTGGCAAGGGTTCCAGGTAGAGCGTGGCATCTGCGCCAGCGGCAGCGACCACGCTGCCACGCGCGTTGCGCAGGAACAGGTCCGAGCCGACGTTCTCGATGGTCGCCGACCCCTCGACATCGCGGAAGGAGGCATCGCCGCCAATGTTAGCGATCACACAATCGCCGCGACCGCTGCGCAGCGCAAAATCGCCCCCAATCTGATTGGCAGTCAGGCCGCCGACGCTGCGCAGGGAAGCATCTCCGGCGACCGTCTCAAGCGTTGCAGCGCCGATGTCGTTCAGAGAGAGGTCGCCGGCCACAGGGCCGAGAGCCACTGCACCGCTCAGGGCTTGCAAGCTGGCGTCGCCGGCCACATTCTCGATGTGCAAGCTGGCTTGACGCGGTAGATACAAGATTAAATTCTCATCACAGGAAATAAGCACCCGGTCAGCGTCCACCCGGATGTCCAGTACATCCCCATCCGTCTTGGTCATGATCTCAGACCGTTCCCAGCCCGCAACGCGCAAGTCGCCGGAGATGGATTGCACCGTCACTTCCGGCGCAGGGCCGACTGATATAGTTTGTTGTTTCATGGCTTACTCCTCTTCCCCATGCAAGAGACGCATGGCCTCGTCGGCAGAAATCTTGCCGGCATCCAGCTCTTCGAGGATGCTGCGACGTTTCTCATCGGAGATTTCGGGTTCTTGCTCATCCTTGCCTGGCTCGTAGCCCATGGCGCGGATGACTTCGTGCAAGCGGTTGCGGATGGTCGGGTACGAAAGGTTCAACTCATCTTCCATGCGGGTGATCTTGCCCTCGCAGCGGATGAACGTCTCTACAAAGTCCAACTGTTCCTCATTCAAACCGGGCAGCACGCTGTTGGCGAAACGGCCTTCGATGCTGGTGTCGCAAGAATCGCAGTGCAAGCGGATAACGGTCAGCTCATTTCCACAAACCGGGCATTTACTCATGGAGGGTTTCATAATTCACTTCCTTTACCGGGCAGACCATGCGACGGACTGATTTGCAGCGTAGTGCTCTTTCAAAGTCTTGCCGGCTATGATGAGCAGATCGCCCAAGCGGGCCAGGGCGCGCTGGTACCAGTGTCTGCGGCCCATCCAGGGTACAGGCCGGAGGCGGTCAAGCCAGGCATCCTCCCGTTCAGGGCGGCGGTGATCCTCGCGTATCGCAGACAAGCTCAAGGCTAAGGATAAAAATTGGTTTTGCATAGCGACCGCCTGTCTACTGCTTCTTGCATAAATCTATGAACTTGCCTATATCGAATGGCTCGAAAATGACGGGATTTTGGTTCAGATATTTACGCAGTACTCTGTAACACTTGCGGGTGCCAACACTACATGCTTTTCAGTTATTATAATATTATATACAATGTTTTTGATTTGTCAAGTATGCAATTTCAAGATTTTCAATTTTTACTTCAATATTCTTTATATCCACATTCAATTCAAGGGAAAATGCAGTGAACGCCCCCCTTTCATCCCCCCATTTCCGAACTTCGAAATGGGGGGACAGAGGGGGGCAGGAATGGGGGAGGATAGGGTGGGGATGGGGGACAGAGGGGCAAAAACTTTGCGTGCACACCAAATCCCAAATACCAACTTCTTTTGGTGCAAGAGGCGGTAAAATCAAGATCATCACATTTCCTGCCGCTGGAGGTTCCATGATCCGTGCTCTTTATTACTCACCCGATTCCCCTTTGGATGCAGAATTTCCCCTGGAAAAGTTCGCTTCGGCTTTGCAGAACCCCAAAGGCCTGCTGTGGGTGGATTTCACCGGTGAACCGCCCGCGGTCTGCGAGCCGCTCATGCGGGATGTTTTCGGCTTCCATCCTCTCGCCATAGATGACGCCCTGCAGGAAACGCACATCCCCAAAGTGGACGATTGGGGCGACTATCTCTACATCGTTCTGAACGTGCTGGCTTTCCGCGAAGAGAACGGCGGGCTGACGCCGGTCATTCAAGAACTGGACGTGTTCCTCGGCCAGAATTACATCGTCACCCACCATGACGAACCGCTGGGGCCGATTGACGAAACCTGGGCCGCCTGCCAGCGTGACCCACGCCACGTCCAGAACGGGGCCGACCACTTGCTCTACCGGCTGATTGATACGCTGGTGACGGCCTACATGCCGCTGGTCGAACAGATTGACCGCTCGATTGACGAACTCGAAGATCAGGTATTCAGCAAACCAACGCCGGAAACCCTCGAACGGTTGTTCACCCTCAAGCGCACCCTGCTCGCCATGCGGCGCATCATCGCCCCGCAGCGCGAAGTGCTCAACAAACTGGCGCGTGACGATTACCGCATGATTGATCCCCGCGACCGCATCTTCTTCCGCGATATTTACGATCACCTCGTCCGCCTGCACGACCTGAACGAGAGCATGCGCGACCTGGTCGGCGGCGCGCTGGACATGTACCTGTCAGTCATCAACAACCGCATGAACGAGGTGATGAAAACGCTCACCGTAATCACGTCGCTCTTCATGCCCATATCTTTCGTGGCCGGGTTCTTCGGCATGAATTTCTTCGCGCCGGCCGTCCAAATGACCAGATGGACGGATCAAACAGCCTTTATCGTGATGTTGCTAATCACTCTCTTGGTACCGATCAGTATGTACATTTGGATGCGCCGCCGCACCTGGGTCTAACTTAATGAACCCTCCTAAAAAGTGCCAAAAAGTGCTTGACACAGAACGTATGTTCGTGTTATATTGTTAGCACAAATGTACGATTTACCAGGAAAGGAAGGCTCTTATGGTGAGAACGCGCAGAGGTTTAACTGAACGACATCATAATATCCTAAACTATTTAGATAAGCGGCTCAGTGAGCGCGGATACCCTCCCTCCATCCGCGAGATCGGCGAGGCGACCGGGATTTCCTCGACCTCAGTTGTCACTTATTACCTCAAGCAACTGGTTGAATTTGGCCTGATCGAACGCGACCCCAAGTTCTCGCGTGCTGTACGGTTAATCAAAGAGCCTGAACTCAGCGTACCCCAGCGCGTGGCCGAGGCGGTTCAAAATGCGGTTGTCGTGGCAGACGAATTGCTCAGCATCCCCCTCATCGGTCGCATCTTCGCCAGCGCGCCAGTGCCGGTTCCGCCCTCGGATTTCAATTATTTCGACGCCGAAAGCAGCATCAACATCGCGCGTAGCTTGCTCCCCTCGCGTGAAAAAGGCATCGAGCTTTTTGCGCTGGAGGTACAAGGGGACTCGATGATTGACGCCATGGTCAACGACGGCGACATCGTGGTGATGAAAAAGGCCGAGCAGGCCAACAACGGCGAGATGGTCGCTGTCTGGCTTACAGGTAAAGACGAGACTACGCTCAAATATTTCTTCAAAGAAAAGGGACGCGTCCGCCTGCAGCCTGCCAACCCCACCATGAAACCCATTTACGTGAATGACCCGCAAACGGTTCAAGTCCAGGGTAAAGTCGTAATGGTCATCCGCAAGGTGGATCGAATCCAGTCCACTGCGGCGTAACGCCGACTAGAACCTCGCCGCTGTGCCTGGCAAAAAAAGCGACTGGGGGGTGTCCAAAAGTAGGGTGAGATAGTGTCTCGCTGCTACATCTGGCAAAGAATGAGACGGAGGCCGCCAAATCTGGCGGCCTCCATGAGCTTTTTTGGGTGGGATATATTGCCTATATGTTCGCCAAAAGTAGGACAAATTGACAATTTGTCCTACGTCATTCCTTTGGCGCTCCCTGCGCGCTGGCTGCGGCTTTCTTCTCTTCCAAGACCTGAATGCCGTTACGAACCTGGTTCATGATGCGCTCCAGCTCCATTTCCAGGTTCAGCAAAGAATCCATTGCATACTGATCAGCGCCGACTTTTATGTTCTCGGCCTCCATGCGCGCTTGCTCGAGTATCTGACCAGCACGCTTTTGAGCCTCCTGGGCGAGGCCGTCCTTCTCGACCAACGCATCGGCTTTTTCGCGCGCCAGGGCCAGGGTGCGATTCACCTCTTCCTGCGCCTGGGCGAGGACGCGATCCTTTTGAGAATAGACCTGCTGCGCCTTCTTGACCTCTTCCGGGATGGAAATGCGCATCTGGTCAATGATATCCAGAAAGCGGTCCTCGTCCACGATGACGTTATGCGTCAGCGGGATGGGACGGCTTTCGTTGAAAAGTTCTTCCAGGCGGTCAACAAGGTGAAGGATGTCCATATGTTCCTCCGCTCCGGCGCACAAGAGAGTGCTCCGCTAGCTTCACTTACTAATCTCTATTCTCGAATATCTAATCTCTATTTTAATCCCGAAGTGCATTTGGCAGTATCTGTCTATCGCTCATGGCGCTCAACTTCAACTTCAGCGCCTTCTCGACTTGCGGCGGCACCATGCTGGAAACATCGCCATCCAGCGAGGCGATCTCACGCACAGTACTGGACGAAAGAAAAGTATGCTCCTCATCGGTAATCAGGGCAACGATTTCGATATCCGGCGCCAGACGATGATTCGCCAATGCCATGCGGAACTCGAACTCGAAATCCGAGAAGACGCGCAGGCCGCGCACAATGACCTGCGCCTTGATCTGCCGGCAGATGTTGACGGTCAGGCCGCTGTAGCCGATGACGCGTATCTTGGGGTGATCCTGAAATGTTTGTTTTACCAGCGCGATGCGTTCCTCAGGCGAGAAGAAAAGTGATTTCAACGGCTTATCGAAAACGGCGATGACCAATTCGTCGAAAAGACGCGCGGCGCGCACAGCAATGTCAATGTGACCATAATGGATAGGATCGAAGGTTCCAGGGAAGAGGGCGCGTACCATATTTAGCTGACATCTCCTTTGCCGCCGCCCCAGAAACGCCCCAGGGCTTCGGCCAAGAGTTGATTTTCGGGCATCTGTAAATCGGCGTCGCGCTCGAACAGCGCCTGCGCTTGAAAGCGAGCCTTCTCGATCATGCGCACATCGGTCAGCGAAGCCATGCGCAGACCGGCATAGCCAGACTGGCGCGTGCCCAGGAATTCGCCTGGGCCGCGCTGTTGGAGGTCGCGCTCGGCCAGCACGAAGCCGTCGTTGGTCTCGGCCATGGCAGCCAAGCGTTCGTTTTCAGCCGCGTCGTCGTGGGTAGGGACGAGCAGACAGTAGGATTGGACCGCGCCGCGGCCAACACGTCCGCGCAACTGGTGCAATTGAGCCAGCCCAAAACGGTCCGCGCCCTCGATGAGCATGACGGTAGCGTTGGGGATGTCCACACCGACCTCCACCACCGTGGTGGAAACCAGCACGTGGAATTCGCCATCCCGGAAGCGCAGCATGACGGCGTCCTTCTCATCGGGACGCAAGCGTCCGTGCAGCAGCCCAACTTTCAGGTTCGGGAAAACCTCCTCCTGAAGCCGGGTTTGTTCAGCCGTGGCCGCCAGCATGTCGCTCTTTTCACTCTCTTCGATGAGCGGATAGATGACAAACGCCTGGTGGCCTTCGGCGACCTGGGAGCGGATCAGGCTGTAGGCTCGCTCGCGCTCGCGCGGCGTCAGCACGTGGGTCTCGATCTGCTGGCGTCCGGGCGGCATCTCGTCCATCACCGAGAGGTCGAGGTCGCCGTAGACCGTCAGCGCCAGCGAGCGCGGGATGGGCGTGGCGGTCATCACCAGCAGGTGCGGATTGGCAGCCTTCGAGCGCAGCGCGGCGCGCTGTTCGACGCCGAAGCGGTGCTGCTCGTCAATCACGGTCAGTTGCAGGTCGGCGAATGTGACCGGCTCCTCGATCAGGGTATGTGTACCGATGATGACTTTGATGCTGCCGTCGGCCAGCCCAGCGCGGATCACCTCTTTCTCGGACTCGGGCGTGTCGCCGAGCAGCAGGCGCACGGCCTCGACCGGCAGCCTGCCCTCGCCTGCCAGTAACTGGCCCAGATTGCGGAAATGTTGTTCTGCCAGGATGCCGGTAGGGGCCATGACGGCCGCCTGCGCAGTCCTCGTAGAGGGCGAAGTCCTCGTAGAGGGCACGCCGGCCTCCGTCACAATCGCCGCGGCCAGCGCCGCCACGACCGTCTTCCCGGAGCCGACATCGCCCTGTAAAAGCCGGTTCATCGGCTTGCCGGAAGCCAAATCCTTGCGGATGTCGGCCACAGCGCGTCCCTGCGCGTTGGTCAGCGCAAACGGCAGCGAGTGAATGCGCGCCTCCAACCAGTCATCTGGTACATCGAAAACGCGGGCGGCGGCGGCCTGCCAGTCTCGCTTCTGGCGCAATACGCCCATCTGGAGGAAGAAAATCTCGTCG
>MNXK01000115.1 GCA_001872165.1 Anaerolineae bacterium CG2_30_58_95 | reverse complement strand
TGACCGCGAACCCGGAAGATGTGCTGGGCAACCTCGGGCCGGAGCCGCTCGACCTATCCTTCACGCCGCAAGCATTCTACGAGCGCCTGCGCAAGCGCCATCGCCAGCTCAAACCGCTTCTGCTCGACCAGAGCTTCATCGCCGGCCTGGGCAACATCTACACCGACGAGGCCCTGCACGCGGCGCGCCTGCATCCTCTTTCGCCATCGAACTCGGTCACGCCGCAGCAGGCTGAGGGTCTGTGGCGAGCCGTGCGCGCGGTGCTCGAAGAGGGTATCCGCAGCAATGGCGCCAGCATTGACTGGGTCTATCGCGGCGGCGAGTTCCAGGATCACTTCCGCGTCTACGGGCGCGAGGGGGAGCCTTGTCCGGTCTGCGGGACGAAGGTCGAGCGCATGGTGATTGGTCAGCGCGGAACGCACTTCTGTCCAAACTGTCAACCGCTCGAGGGAGATTAACGATGGTATGGAATCTCACATCAATTGGCCTGCTGCTGGCCATGTTGGTCATCGGCTACTTGATCGGCCTGCTCGCAACAAGCCTGAAAAGTTCCTGGCAAGAAAAGCCACCCGCCAAGCCATCCACGGATGGAACCCTCCCTCCCCTGGAGGGCGAGATCGAGGTCTTGCGCGCCTGGCGAACCAACACCGGGAAATTAGATTTGGAGATGGACGGCCAAAGAATCGAAAGCAAGGAGATGCTGCTACCCGAGCAGCGTCGCAGGTTGGTCAATCTCCTGCTCGAACTGCGTCCCTGGTTGGGAGCCGCTCCGGATTCGCCGCTTGCTCGCCCCGGCCAGGAACAGCCAGCCAGGCCGCCTATCCCAGCCAAAACCAAAGAGCCAAAGGTGGAACAACCTGCCGTGGCTCCCTTCAGCATCGTGGCGCAAATTGACCAGATCCTGCAAGACGGGCTGGCCGGCACACCGCTGGCAGGCAAAGGCATTCATTTGCAGGAATCGCCGGAAGGGGGCGTGATCGTTTGGGTTGGATTACAGCGTTTCGAGGGGGTAGATGCCGTCCTCGACCCGCAGGTCAAAGCCGCCATCCGACAGGCTGTGGAAGCGTGGGAAAAGAAGTCGTAATAAAATTTGCTCTCACAGGCTTTTTACCAAATACAATTTCCCTCTTTCAAACCCGCGTTCGAGATAATACCGGCGCGTCCCCACCGCAGCAATAACTGCCATGCGCTGGAAGCCATGCGCTCGGGCGATCTTCTCCGCCTCCTCAAGCAGCCGCGTGCCGAGGCCCGTGTGCTGCGCGGCGCCGTTCCCTTCTTCCCCCACCGGCAGCGATTGGCCGTAGATATGCACCTCGCGGATAATGGCCGCGCCATCCAGGTCGCTCAATCCTGTTGAAGGCGAATCCGCATTCGGCAAGCAGAGGCGCAGGAAACCGGCGATCTTATCCTCCAACGTTACGAAGGATAGAAAATGCTCCTCCGCGCCGTCAGCCGGATAGGCCAGATCATTCAACTCCAGCGCGCTCGTCTCTACAGTCTGCCCGCGCACCTCGCGGCAGCGGATGCAGTTACAGCGCGTCCCGCGCCGCCGCAGCTCGGCGTGAATGTCTTGCCGCAGGCTGGTGCGTTTGTTGCCGGCCACCACGTGTGTCGAAGGTATATCGCGCACCACGCGGTTGACGCGGCAATAGCGCGGGATGGTCGGCTTGATGTCCGCGATGAGAGCCAACAGTTCTTCCTGGGTGTACGGCTGGTATTCGCCGCGTCGCCAGTATTCATATAATGGGGCGTTTTCCAGCAATTGCGTCGGGTAGATTTTGATCTCGTCGGGGCAGAGACCATCCCACAGGCGGGGAAAATCGAGGCGGTCAGAGTCGAGCGTTGCGCCCAGCAGGTTGGGCATCCAGTGCAGGACGATCTTGAACCCAGCCGCGCGCAGCAACGCCACGGCGCGATGTGTCTCGGCAGCGGTATGCCCGCGCTCATTGATTTCCAGAATGTGATCGTCCAGGCTCTGCGCGCCCATTTGCACCTTGGTCACGCCCAGGTGGCGGAACCAGGCCAGCTCATTCGGGGTAATCTCGTCCGGGCGGGTCTCGACGGCCAGGCCGACGTCGCGGTGCAGGGCGGTCTCGTTAAGGGTGTGGGCCAGACCTAACCCCCCCGTCCCCCCTTCCCTGGAAGGGAAGGGGGGTGAAGAGGGGTTAGGTCCATTCATCGCCTCAAAGCAACGACGCACAAACCATTCCTGGTAGTCGCGCCGGTACGCCGACCACGTTCCGCCCAGGATGAGCAGCTCGATCTTGTCGGTCGGGTGACCAACCGCCTCCAGCGTCTCCAGCCGTGATTTCACTTGAGCATACGGGTCGAAGTTGTGTTCGACGGCGCGCATCGCCCCGGGTTCATCCGAGAGGTAGCTCTTGGGCATACGCGCCTCATCCGGGCAGAAAATGCACTGGCCGGGGCAGGGATAGGGCTTGGTCAGCACGGTGACGGTGGTCACGCCGGAAAGTGTGCGCACCGGCTTGAGGCGGATGCGCGCCAGCAGGCCCGGGTCGGCTTGCCAGGCGCCGCTCTCGACCAGTTGGTTGTACGCCGCCACCAGCACCGACTTGCTGATGTATCCCCCCTTTACCGGATGCCGCCGCACCGCCTCGGCCACCGGGCGTCCGCCGCGCACTTCGTCGAGAACCAGGCGCGCCAGAGCCAGCTTTTCGGGCGTGAGAGTGCGGAGTTGTTGGAAGGTGCTTTTCTTGACCATCGCAGTATAATCAGAGCATGGATTCGGCTACAGCCGCTCGGCTGCTCGATCTGAATAAACAATTCTACCAGACCTTTGGGCGTGAATTTTCTTCCACGCGGCAGCGCCTCCAGCCCGGCGTGTTGCGGGTGTTGGACAGGTTGACTGGCGATGAATCCATCCTCGACCTGGGCTGCGGCAATGGCGAACTGGGCCGCGAACGGATGCGGCGCGGGCACCGCGGCCCGTACACCGGCCTGGACTTCAGCCTGCTTCTGCTCGAAGTCGCCCGCCATGGCTGGGAAGACGCTCCGGCGACGTTTATTCGCGCTGGTTTGACAACCGCAGACTGGGAAAAGCGGGTCGTCTCATCAACGAACCAGCCTTTTGATCTGGTAACAGCCTTTGCCGTGCTGCATCACATTCCAGGCCAGGATATGCGCTTGAATATTTTGAACAAGGTGCGCGGACTGTTGCGCGAAGGCGGACACTTCATCCATTCCGAGTGGCAATTCTTGCACAATGAAAAGCTCAAATCCCGCATTCAGTCGTGGGAAGATGCAGGGCTTTCGCCGGAAGCTGTGGATGCCGGCGATTACCTGCTCGACTGGCGCAGCGGCGGGCGCGGTCTGCGCTACGTGCACCACTTCGACGAGGCGGAGTTGAACGCCCTGGCCGCGGCGAGCAGGTTCCGGGTCCAGGAAACGTTCTACGCCGACGGGCAGGACGGTAGATTAGGGTTGTATCAGGTTTGGGAGGTCGTATGAAAACGAAAGAGGAGATCGTCACCAACTGGCTGCCGCGCTATACCGGCGTCCCGCTGGAAGAGTTCAGCAAGTACATCCTGCTGGTCAACTTCGAGAATTACCTGCACCTGTTTGCCGATATGCACGGCGCGCCGATCCGTGGGCTCGAAAAGCCAATGCCCAACGCCACGGCGGACGGCATCACGATGATCAACTTCGGTATGGGCAGCGCCAACGCCGCCACCGTCATGGACCTGCTCTCAGCCATCAAGCCAAAGGCCTGCCTGTTCCTGGGCAAGTGCGGCGGGTTGAAGAGGAAGAACAAACTGGGGGATTTGATCCTGCCCATCGCAGCCTTGCGCGGCGAGGGTACCTCGAACGATTATTTTCCGCCCGAGGTGCCGGCCCTGCCGGCCTTCAACTTGCAAAAAGCTGTCTCGACCACCATCCGCAATTACCAGCGCGACTACTGGACCGGCACGGTCTACTCGACCAATCGCCGCGTCTGGGAGCACGACGAGGAGTTCAAGAGCTACCTGCGCCGCATCCGGGCCATGGCTGTGGACATGGAGACGGCCACGATTTTCATCACCGGCTTTTATAACAAGATTCCCAGCGGCGCACTGCTGCTGGTCTCCGACCAGCCGATGATCCCGGAGGGCGTCAAGACCGCTGCGTCCGACGAGAAGGTGACGCAAGAATACGCCGATCTGCACCTGCGCATCGGCATTGACTCACTCAGTGAGATCATCAACGACGGGTTGACCGTCAAGCATCTACGGTTTTAGCCACAGATGAGGGAGACTATCCGCCGCCGCAAACCGCCGCAAGTTTTGATGACAATACGCATCCTTTCACGTGACACTCCACACTAATCCGCAGTAAGAGGGGGTAGTACAATATATTCGTGATGGCGAATATATCATCTGTTGAAGAAATAGCCAAATTTCTGCAAACCATCGGCCAACCTGCCCGGATGCAAATCCTGCTGGCTATCGGCCATGGCGAGACTTGCGTCTGCCACCTGGAAGCCACCTTTGGTTGGAGGCAGGCCTATCTCTCCCAGCACCTGATGGCACTGCGCAAGGCGGGCGTCCTTTTGGCACGCCGTGATGGACGGTACATCCATTACCGGGTAGCGAACCCAGCCTTTCTTGATCTTATCCGCCAGGTGGCGCAAATCCAGGGCGCGACCCTGCCCGAACTGGCTCCCTCGCCGGAATGCGGCTGCCCGAATTGCCGTTGCAAGCGAGAAGAAACATGAAGAAAGCCCTTCAGGTAGCCCTGGAAGATTCCGACATAATCGAGTTGATGCGCATCCTTCTGGATGAGGATGCCGAGGGTGCGTTGATCTTCCTGCAAACGCACTTTAAGGGTAAAGCCCGTGATCTGCTGGAAGGCGGCTGAAAAGTGCAAATCAACGTCCCCGGTACGGGCGACATCCAGGTGACAGGCAACTTGTTCAAGAAATGACTTACCTCGACTCGATTACTCCGGTACGTACCCTGCCCTGCCTGGCCGAACCGGGCAAGATGATCGTCATTGGCAAACCCGCCCGGATGCTGGAAGAGGTTTTGCCGTATCTGGCAACCCTGCCCGGCATTATCGCCTTCAACCCGGAACAAGGCACGCTGACCTTTCGGCGCCAGCCCGGTTTTCTCACCATCCAGCGCGACCAGGTGTACATCACACAGGTCAAAGATGTTCAAGAAGGGCTTGAACTGCTTACCGCGCTGACCGAGAGCATCAATGCGGTTTGGGAACATCGGCAGGAATTGGTCGCGGTCACAGCCTCGAAACGCACGCCTCGCCCGCTCGATATCTGGTCGCTCCTGCCGCAGACCAATTGCAAGCAATGCGGCGAGGCCACTTGTATGGCCTTTGCGGTGGGTCTGCTCCAGCAGAATCGGACGCTGAATGAATGTCCGCTTCTCGCCTCTGACCTTAATTTAGCCGACCGCCGCGTCGCACTCGAAGCCATGTTGTGAGCATGACCCAAAAAGGAGTAAGAAATGCCTGAATTTCTTGAAACCACGGTTGACAAGTTCACCTTCAAAGTTGCTATAGACCGCCTCTATAACGAGGAGGGTATCTGGGCTAAACCGGAAGGGAATCTCATTCGGATTGGCTTGTCCGATTTCTTGCAGCAGCGCAGCGGCGATGTAGCCTTTGCTGAGGTCAAGACAGTGGGCACGCAGGCAGCCTTTGATGATGAAATCGCTGTCGTCGAGACCATCAAGGTCAATATCAGCCTGACCAGCCCTGTGACGGGCAAAGTGGTCGAGGTCAATCCGGCCATGGCGACTGCTCCCGAAGCTATTAATCAGGACCCCTATGGGGCCGGTTGGCTGGCAGTGGTCGAGACAACGGAATGGGAGGTTGACAAGGCCAAGCTGTTAAACCCCCAGGCCTACTTTGCCAAAATGAAAGTGGAAGCCGAACAGGAGGTCAAAAAAGCATGACCGGTCAAAACCGTAAATCCCGTGTGGTTATTGTCCCGTGCAGCGGGATCGGCAAAACGTATGGCACCGTCAGCCGCGAAGCCGCTTACGATGTCATCGAAGATTTGCGTCCTAAAGAAACACAACTGGTTGCGCTCTCCATGCTTGTCCTGGGAGACGAAGCGGCCCGCGCCGCAGTGGCGCAGAATCCGGCCATCACAATTGACGGCTGCAAACTGGCCTGTGCAACCAAGATGGTGAAAGAGAGCGGCGGAACCGTCGCCCAGGATTTTGCCGTTCTGGATGTGTACCGCCGTTACAAGCAGTTCAAGCCGCAGGGAATCGCCGAACTCAACGAGGGCGGGGAACAACTGGCCCATACCCTGGCCGAGGAGATTGCCGGGATTGTGGACAAGCTTGCCGTTGGTGGCGAAGGAGGCCAGAATGGTTGACCTGCCGAAGAAGAAAGTGGGCATTGTGTCCTGCTCCGGCGAAGAATTGGCTGAAGGAACGGTGACACGCCTGGCTGCGCTCAGAGTATTGGAACAACTGCGTCCCGCCGACACGGTAACAATCTGCCTGCCGCTCTTCCTGGCGGGCGGCGAAGGAGACCGGGCGTTTGCCAGGTTTTATCCCACCATCGCCGTGGACGGCTGCGAATTACACTGTGCGGCGCGTGCAACCGAGATGTATTCCAGCAAACCGGCCGCGAGTGTGATGGTACGGGAGCTGGTCGCGGAAAATGGCCTCGGCCAACCTGAGGGGAGACGGCGGCTGAACCCCGCTGGACTTCAAGCAGTGGATGTGACCGCCAAACGCATTACAGTGTTGGTGGACGAACTGCTCGGAAAACATTGGGACCGGCAAGCGGGTACTTTTGTCGAGCCGCAAGCGGACTCCGCCGTTCCGGAAAGCACCGAAGAAACCGGGAAAGTGGCTGCTTGTTCCTGCGGTTCGGGCATCCCCACTCAAACGGTGCAGATGGATGGTCAGGAAGTCACCCTGATTGCCTTGCCGCTCATCTTCGAGCAGTTCCGGCAATCCCGTAAGCCGCCTTCCGGTACAACTGCATGCGAACTGCTGGATACGGTCAAATTATACAATCCGGCGCCCGATGGCGCCGATGAGCAATACAAAACCGTTCTCATGCGTGAGTATGCCGTGTTTTATGAAAAGGAAGCCGCTCGATGAGCCAGACTGCGACCTATCACACGACCGTTTCGTGGAAGGGGGAGCATTGGGGGCGCATCGTCATGGGCAACGGGCCGGAGATGGACTTTTCCGCGCCGCCCGACGCGCAAGGCCATCCTGGCGTTCTTACCCCTGAAGATGCTTTCGTGGCCGCGGCCAACACTTGCATCATGATGATGTTCATCTGGGCCGCCGAGCGCTACAAGCTGAAGTTGTTATCCTATGAATGCCGCGCCGAAGGCACGAAGCTGATCGAACTGGATCGCACGGAGATTTTTACGCACCTGCGCTTCTGGCCGGTCATCCGGATTACTGCGGGGGATGAGGAAGCGACAGTTGTGGAAGCGCGAACTCGCCGCGCCCTGCAAGCGGCGCAAAAATACAGTCTGGTTGCCAACTCAGTCAAATCTGAAATTATCATCGCTCCCAAAATAGAAATCGTATCCAATCCATAACCCATTTTCAATCCTACGGAGGTAAGTATGCTCACCATCAAAGTCCTTGGCCCTGGCTGTGATAACTGCAAGAAACTGGCCAACCTAACCGAACGGGCGGTCGCGAACCTGTCTATCGAGGCGAAGATCGAGAAGGTGACCGATCATACCGAGATCATGAAGTACAAGATCCTGGCGACACCGGGACTGGTCATCAACGAAAAAGTAGTCGCTGCGGGCCGCGTCCCCTCGCAGGCCGAGGTGACCACCTTCCTGACCAACGCGCTGATGGCGGGATGAAAAAGAAAGTCCTGTTCCTCTGCACCGGCAACTCCTGCCGCTCGCAGATGGCGGAAGCCATCGTCAACTCACGGCTGGACGATAAGTGGCAAGCCTTCAGCGCAGGGACCAAACCGTCAGGCTACGTTCACCCGAAGGCGCTGGCGGCGCTGACCGAAATCGGCATCCAGCATACGGGCCATTCGAAACCGGCGGACGAATTTCGGGGCGTTGACTTCGACCTGGTTGTGACGGCCTGCGATTCAGCCGCTGAGGAATGTCCCGTCTGGCTCGGCAGGGGGAAACGCGTCCACGTCGGCTTCCCGGACCCGGCAAAGGTTGCCGGGGACGATGAACAAGTCATGGCCGCCTTTCGCTCCGTCCGCGACGAAATGC
>MNXK01000050.1 GCA_001872165.1 Anaerolineae bacterium CG2_30_58_95 | reverse complement strand
CGATACCGGCGTCATGTACCGCGCTGTGACCTGGCTGGCCATCCAGGGCGGTGTGGATGTGAATGACGAAGCCGGCGTGACTGCTCTGGCAAATGAGGTGTTTATTGATATTCGCCCGCCTTCCAAAGCGGATGGGCGTGCTTGCGATGTTGTTGTGGGAAGGACGGATGTCACCTGGGATATCCGCCGCCCCGAGGTGGATGCCAACGTCTCGGTCGTTTCAGCCTATAAAGGAGTGCGCCAGGCGCTGGCTTCCCAGCAGCGGCGCATCGGCCTGCGCGGACGCGTCGTCATGGTCGGACGCGATATCGGCACCGTCGTCCTGCCCGAAGCGGATTTGAAAATCTACCTGGATGCTTCCGCCGAACAGCGCGCCCGCCGTCGTTACGACGAGATCATCGCGCGCGGCGGAAAAGCCGACTATAAGGAAATCCTGGCTGGGGTGCGTAAACGAGACAAGATCGATTCCACCCGCGCCCACTCGCCGCTGCAAGCCGCCCGGGATGCCGTCATCGTTGATTCCGATCATTTGAATGCTGACGAAGCCTTCGCCAAAGTGGTCGCGCTATTGGCGACCAAAGTGGTCGCGCTAATGGCGACTAAAGAGGAGTCACCATGCAAGTGAAAACGTATCGCGTGGCGTTTTGGCGGGTGCTGGTTCGTCCTATGCTGAAGGGCGCGCTGCGCGCCCTGTTCCATATCCTCGCGCCGGTCGAAATGATTGGCAAGGAAAACATCTCTTATGGCCAGCCCTACGTGGCTGTGATGAACCACGTTTCGCTTTTCGACCCGCCCTTTATGCTCTCGTTCTGGCCCGAGATGCTCGAATCGATGGGCGCGGTGGATATCTGGCACAGGCCCGGCCAGAACGTGCTGGTGCGCCTCTATGGAGGCATCCCCGTTCACCGCGGTGAGTACGATCGTCAATCGCTGGATACGGTGCTGTCCGTTATCCGCTCTGGCAAGCCCCTGCTGATCGCCCCGGAGGGAGGGCGTTCGCACGCCCCGGGCATGAGGCGCGCCAAGCCCGGCGTGGCGTATATCGTCGAAGAGACGGGCGTACCGGTTATCCCGGTCGGCATTCTCGGCACGACGGATGATTTCCGGCAAAAAGCTTCGAAAGGCAACCGTCCGCCGCTGGAGATGCGCATCGGTAAGCCGATCCGCCTGCCGCCCGTTGAGGGGAAAGGCGCCGGGCGGCGCGCGGCGCGCCAGCGCAACGCCGATCTGGTGATGTCGCACATCGCCGGTTTGTTGCCGGAGGAATATCGAGGCGTATATGCCGATAGCGCCATCTCTCCCGCCCAAGCCCCCAAACTACGGGGACAAGCCGGTCAGTGAGGTATCCAAAAAACGCTCCAGCCGCCGTCCTCGGCGGCGGGGACGCCGCCGGGAGCCGGTTATCCGGATAGGCTCTAACTACGGGGATAAACCGGTCAGTGAGGTCTGGCGGCCCGAGCTGACCCGTTTGCCCGTCCTGACCCCGGCGCGGCGGCTGGCACGCAGGCTGCTGAAGGGACTGGTGCGTTTCCTGGTTTTTTGTTTTACGCGCACGGAAGTATCCGGCCTGGAGAATTTTCCCAAGAAGGGCCCGGCGTTGGTTGTGATGAACCACCTCGGTGATGCGGATGCGCTGATCATGCTCGCGTTTTTGCCAATCTTCCCGGAAGCCCTGGCGAAGATCGAGCTGTACAACTTTCCTGTGCTTGGCGCGCTCATGCACGCTTATGGGGTTATCTGGGTGCATCGCGGCCAGCCGGACCGCCGGGCGATCCGGGCCGCGCTGGAGGGCCTGCGGGCCGGTAAATTCGTCGGCGTGGCGCCGGAGGGACGCGAAAGCCTCAGCGGAGGCCTGGAAGAGGGGACGGAAGGCGCGGCTTTTTTGGCGATCAAAGCCGGCGTCCCGCTCGTGCCGGTCACGATCACCGGCACGCAGAACGCCCGTCTTTATGGGAATATGAAGCGGCTGCGCCGGACTCCGGTCACGCTGAGGGTGGGAAAAGCGTTCATTTTGCCGGGGCAGGCCAATCGTCAAGGCGCGCTGCGGGAGGCCACGCGTCTGATCATGGAAGTGTTAGCGCGTCAACTACCTCCTGAATACCGAGGAGTTTATTCGTATGTGGATGGTAGCCTGCGGCTACCACGAGGTGAACGATGACTGAGAAATCATTGGCTTATGAACATGGTAGCGCAGTCGGCTACCATCATGGTAGCACAATTGGCTACCATCATGGTAGCGCAATTGGCTACCATCATGCCCGTTATGAGCCGATGCGCCGCTTCCTACGCGTTGTGATGCGCATCCTGGTGGCGACGATTGTCAAAGTGGATAAGATCGAGGGCGTTGAAAATATCCCCGCGAGCGGGCCGCTGATCCTTTATAGTAACCACATCGCGTTCATTGACCCGATCCTGATCATCCACGCCGTGCCGCGCAACATCGTGCCGCTGGCGAAGGTGGAGGCCTACGCTTATCCCGTGGTTGGGATTTTCCCGCGCCTGTGGAACGTCATCTCGGTGCAGCGCGGCGAGGTGGACCGGCGCGCCCTGCGGGCTTGTTTACAAGTGCTGGAAGCGGGCGAGATCCTGTGGATCGCGCCGGAGGGGACGCGCCGACCGGCGCTGCTGGAGGCCAAGGACGGCATGGCATACCTTGCCGTCCAGACCGGCGCGCCGCTGTTGCCCATCTCGGTGGACGGGACAAGAGGCCTGCCGGCGCTGCCTTTCAGCCGCCGTTGGAAGGAGCCGGGCGTGAGCCTGCTTTTCGGCCGCCCGTTCCGCTTCAAGCCCGGACTGGGGCGGGATGACCGGGCCGAACTGACGAAGATGACGGCCGAGGCGATGTACATCCTGGCGGACATGCTGCCCCCCGCGCGTCGGGGCGTGTTCTCGGACCTTTCACAGGCCACGCAAGAAACAATCGAATGGCTGATCTGAATTGAGAGAAAAGACCTCACAGGTTTCCACTGAACTCCCGCTCTGGGCCAGCGGGGCGGGATTGGAATCCGAAGACGGGGTAAACTGGTGAACGGTGCCGTCAATTCCGGTGCCGGAAGCGCGTACCGCCGTACAGGACGTATCGGATGCGGAAACCTGCATCGCCCGCGCGCGGATCGAGCCTGGCACCGGCGTGGGAGTGGGGGTGGCACCCGGCGTGGGAGTGGGGGTAGGAAAATTTGGGTCCGGGGTAGCAGTGGGCAATATAACGGAACACTCGCCGCAGTCGGCAGAGCAACTGCAGGGATCTTCACTTGTGTCGCAAATTCCATTGGGGCAATTACCGGGTGCGGGGGTTGATGTGGGAGCCCCTTCGCCCGGCCCCCAACAGCCATATTCCCATTGCTCCGTGTTTGTGGTACACGTGCCCGGCTCGAGACCGCTATTGCAGGTGGTAATATTGGGATGCGCCGCGCAATCCGGCGGCGCGCTGCAGGCAAAAAGATACGATCCGGTCGACGCACACGTCTTTGCTGTTTCCCAACCGCCACAAAAAGCCTTACACGGTCCCACACCCGTAAAATAATAGACACCGTCTGCGTCACAATGGTCACAATCACGGCTTGGATCTCCGGCGCACGCTTGGTATGGTGCTATACATTCCTGTTCACCATCGATACACGCAAACTGGGCAATATTGCGGGCCGCGTAACAAACCTCCGCATAGGCGCGCGGCACGAAAAGAAAGAAAAAAACAAAAAAGAAACCTAATAAAAACAAACAGCGACGCATGCTCTTTCCAGCATACCGTGTGGGCATACGTCATAACTTAAGGCTTGAAGCGAGATTTTGTGACCAAGAAATGGCATTTTTACTCTGGAATGGGCATGATTGGAAGCACATTTACCGCTCAAATAGAGCAAACCTTGGCTTTATGCCGTATCAGAGCGCTTAAGTTATGACCATTGCGTGTGGGAAATAAAGATGCAATATCTCGGGGTTATGGCACCAAGCTCGAAGGCACGATTAAACGAGCGCCGATTGTGTTAAAGTAAACCGGCTTAAAATGTACCGGCTGCGGCAACCGGCCTGCTTTCAGCGCATCAACGATTGCCGCCCGAGCCGTATTTTCACCGACAGCCCTATCGGCGCTTGGATAATCATAGGCGAAAGGAAGCAGCACCTGCTGGCCGATAATCTTTCCCGACGTAAACAGCGCGATAAAATCCGAATTGTGCATCCCCACAGCAGGTGTAGGGTGCTCTGCGGTTTGGTCAAGAGTCACGCCGGCAACGTCTGTACCGGGAAGTTTGGACACTGAGGTCTGAAACCCCTGCTCACTAGTATTGTCAAAGACTGATGCGATCACAATAGTGTCTCCCGACGGCAGTGTGACACTGTAGCATAGCAGATATGGATCAACCCGACCCTTGTCTGGCTCAGGAATAAGCTTTTCTATCGCAACCGCACGAGCGGCGATTAAAAGCGTTGGTTGGTGATACACGCCCGATGATATACTGGTAATATTTTGATAGGTATCTATCACTGTCCCGTCGGGCAGGGGCTGGCCGTTGAGGGTCAGCGTATTGTCCGCGGTTGCCTCGGGAACCACTTTGCACGAATCCGGAACTATGGTCCCGTCCGGCGCAAACACCAGCTCCACCTGGCGGGGGATATACACTTCCGTCGGGGTAGCAAGTGCCATGTTGGGAAAGAGCGTCCAGTCCTGTTTTTCTCCGTTGACAAAGACGGCGCCGCCGCGGACCTCTACGTCTTCGCCGCTGGAAAACCCCGCCTGCATGGAGCCAACAACGTCGATTGACCCATTGCTGTTTGTACGCACAAGAAGCATCCGCAGTGTTCCTGCTTTAAAATCCGTATTCCCCTGTAGCGCATACCCCAGGACGCACGAATGGGTTGCCGAGTCGGTGTCGCGGGGCACAAGAACTTCTGACAATACCTGATTGAAACCGTATTTTGCCACTCCGTTTTCCTGACGGACCAGAAGATCTCCCTTTGGATCCGATACGTGATCGGGGTCATAGATGTTTGCGGGAATGGCGCTAAAGCACCAAACAGTTCCGTTATGAGCCGATTCAACGCTGACGGCGTTGCCCGCATGGACAACTCCAAAGTGCGCCGTATTGATTGCGGCTTGTATGCTTCCGTCAAACGGATTGGTCACGAGCTCTCCGGTTCCTCCCACGCCCGGCGTAAAATCGGAAAGCGAAGTTACATCCGGTAAGTTACCAATAATTGCAGGAGACGCACTTGTCAATTCTGGCGAGATAGCGGAGGGGGTGGCTAAAGGGGTGGATTCATGATGATCATCAGATGGTTTTCCCGTTGGCTCGCAGGCGGCCAGGCTTGCGCAGAGCGCAGTCGAAGCGAGCAGGATCAACCATGCGGACACGATATTCTTTGACATAGCATTCCTCCTTGGAGAACTACATATCCTTTATTCTACACCATTGCGACAAAACCTACTTTGACCAATCCCATACGTTACGGTATAATAGCCTGCCAGTCTAAAAGGTGGGGTGCACCTCTTGGAAGGTGCGCCCCACTTTCGAAATTATCTTAATAAAGGAATTTGAATGGCAACGAAACGTACTTATCAACCCAAAATCAGGCGGCGCGTGCGCGTGCACGGTTTCCGCCAGCGCATGTCCAGCGCAGATGGACGCCAGGTGCTCAAGCGCCGGCGGCTGAAAGGCCGCTCCAGGCTGGCAGTCCGCAGCAACCAACACGTCAAGCGGGTCAGGTGGTAGCAGGCGTTCCGTGCGGCGGATGTGGATGCTCTGCGCTACCGTCGCGATCGCATGTCAAGTCAGGGAGAAGGCGAGGCACAGGTGAAGCGTCGCTTTCGCCTGACCCGGTCGGGCGATTTCCAGCGGGTGCGGCGTTTTGGCAAGTCTTATGCCCACCCGCTTATCGTGTTATTTGTCTTCGCGAAGCACATCGTACCCGAAGGGTATCCCTGTGGGACGGCGTCTGAGGCGCCGGGGGTGCGGGTCGGCGTGGCTGCCGGTCGGACGGTCGGGAACGCTGTCCAGCGCAACCGGGCCAAACGTCTGCTGCGGGCGGCGATGCAGAATCTCTACCCGAAGATCGTCCCTGGCTTCGACCTGGTGCTGATCGCCCGTCAACCGCTCCCCTCCGCTGCCCTGACCCAGACCCAGGAAGCCCTATTCACGCTCCTGTCCCGCGCTGGATTATTATCCCCCACCCATGACGGCTGAAGCTTACCTGCCCCATGATTACTCGGATGAGCCGCGCGTGCGCGACCTGGCGCACACGCCGCGCAACTGGCCGCGCCTGGCCTTGTTGGCGCTCATCCGCCTGTACCAGATGACCATCTCGCCCGGCTTGCCGGCCAACGCCTGCCGTTTTTACCCTTCGTGCTCACATTATGGCTATCAGGCAGTTTACAAACACGGTGCATTGAAGGGCGGCTGGATGGCTGCCTGGCGTATCCTGCGCTGTAACCCGTTCAATCCCGGGGGTTACGACCCCGTTCTATAGGAGATAGACTCTTTTCCATGAAAACAAAAATCATCCTTCTTATCTCAGGTGCGCTCGCCTTGGGCCTTTTACTGAGCGGCTGCGTCACCGGTCTGACGCCCTCCTCTTGGCCGGGCATCAGCGCGGATGGCGCGACGGCTTACGTCGCCTCGGCGGCTGCGGTCTACGCGGTGAACCTGGAGAACGGTAACGAGCTTTGGCGTTTCCCGGAGAAGGCAGACGCCAAAAGATCTTTCTTTGCCGCGCCGGTTCTAACCCCAGACGGGCAGTTGATCGTCGGCGGTTATGACCATGTCCTTTACAGCCTGAACCCGCAAAACGGCCAGGTCAACTGGCAGTACGCCGAAGCGCGTGACCACTGGGTCGGCAGTGTTTTGGTTGCCAATGACCTGATTTACGCTCCCAATGCAGATTACAATCTTTACGTGCTCAACCTGAAAGGCGAATTGCAGTGGAAGTTCGCGACCAGGCAGGCGATCTGGGCCACACCGGTGACCGACAGCCAACGGGTCTATTTGGGCTCCCTCGACCGTAAAGTTTACGCCGTGGATGCCCGCACCGGAAAGCTGGTTTGGGATAAGGCGCTGACCGGCGCGATCCTTGGCTCGCCGGTATTGGGAGGCGACGGGCGACTCTACGTCGCTACCTTCGGCGGCGACGTATTCGCACTGGATACGGCGAACGGTGAGCAGTTGTGGGAGTTCTCAGCGGGCAATTTTGTCTGGTCCGCGCCAGTTCTTAGCAATGGAGCATTGTACTTCGGCGACTCGAACGGCAACTTCTATGCGTTGAACGCCTCCACTGGCGCACAAGACTGGAGCCTGCAACCGGGCAGTCCAATCCTCGGCGCCCCCTTGGTAACTGGCGATCATGTCCTGTTCGGGACGGAAGCCGGCAACCTGTATGCGGTGGATACACAAGGCCAAAACGCCTGGAATCTGACTGTAAGTGGTAAACTATACGGCGCGCCGGTGGCGGGCAGTGACTTGATCCTGGTCGCGCCAGTGGAAGGCCAGTCCCTGCTCATTGCTCTGGATCAGGCCGGCGTCCAGAAGTGGGCGTTCACACCGGTAAAGAAATAAGGAAGAAGAGATAACATGTGGGATACCTTTATTGTCACCCCTCTTACCAACGTTCTGCTGTGGATCTATGGGATCTTCGGCGGGAATTTCGGCTTGGCGATCATCCTGTTCACCATCTTGATCCGGCTGGTCACTCATCCGCTGATGGCTTCCCAGATCAAGAGCAGCCAGAAGATGCAGGAAATGCAGCAATCCAAGAAGTGGCAGGAAATCCAGAAGAAAAACAAGGGTGATAAGGAAAAACTGGCCCAGGAGCAGATGAAGCTCTACAAGGAACTCGGCATCAGCCCCTTCGGCTCCTGCCTGCCGACTATAATCCAGATACCCATCATCTTTGGCTTGTACCAGAGCATTATGCGTGCGCTGGTGGCTTCCCCGCTGCAATTGCTCACCCTCACTCGCAGCGTGTACGCTGTCTTCGACACCCCGGCCCTGCTGCCACTGAACAGTCATTTCTTGTGGATGAATCTGGGTCAAGCGCCAGAAAAGATCTTCTTGCCCTTCCTGACCAGCGGCATTCCTAACCCGACGCTGGCCATCATTGTTGCCCTGACCACCTACGTCCAATCCAAACTGACCATGCCACCTTCCACTAACCCCAACGACCAGAGCGCGGCGATGGGTAAGATGATGGCCCTCTACATGCCGCTCCTGTTGGGCTATTTTTCCTTGACCTTTGCTTCTGGCCTTTCGGTTTACTTTATCATCAGCAACCTGGTCGGCATTCTGCAATATGCCCTGTTGGGCAAGGTCAACTGGCGGAATCTGCTCCCCGGCGCGAAGAAAGAGGCTGCGAAGTCGAAATGAACGAACGAACCACACTGGAAAAGATCGCTCCGACGGTCGAAGAAGCCGTAGCACAAGGATTGGTGGAGCTCAACCTGCCCGCCGAAGCCGTGGATGTGGAAGTGCTGGACACTGGCAGTCGTGGACTCTTTGGGGTCGGTAGTCGCCAGGCTCGCGTCCGCCTGACGATCAAGGAAACGCAACCCCCCGGACCCGAGGCCGGGTCGCCGGCGCCCGCGCCTGAACCCATCCCCGCGCCCGCTCCTGCACCCGAACCTGCGCCTGAGCCTTCTTCTGAAGAGGACGAGTTGCTCAACATCTCCGAAAAGACGGTCAGCGAGTTGTTGGCAAAGATGAGGATCGAGGCGAAGCTCTCGGTCAGTTACGGCGAAGCGGACGAAGATGGACATCGCCCGGTCTGCGTGGAGCTTCACGGCGACGATCTGGGCCTCCTGGTCGGCCGCCGGGCGGAGATCCTGAACGCCTTGCAGTACATCGTCAACCTGATCGTCAGCAAGCAGTTGGAACGTTGGGTGCAGATCGTCGTGGATGTGGAGGGTTATCGCAGCCGGCGCGAGGCCAGCTTGCGCAAGATGGCCCGCCAAATGGCCGGTCAGGTGGGGCAGACTGGGCGGCGGCAAGTGCTGGAGCCAATGAGCGCAGCCGACCGCCGCATCATCCACCTGGAATTGCGCGACCATCCCGAGGTGACCACACAGAGCATCGGCGAGGAACCCGCGCGCAAAGTCACGATCGTTCCGAAGTAGGGCAAGTAAAGAAGTAAACAAGTAAACAAGTAAAGAAGTAAACAAGTAAACAAGTAAACAAGTAAACAAGTAAACAAGTAAAGAAGTAAAGAAGTAAACAAGTAAACAAGTAAAGAAGTAACCAAGTAAACCCCTCTTCAACATAAGAGGGGTTCCTTGTTTCCTTGCTACTTGTTTCCTTGCTACTTGTTTCCTTGCTACTTGTTTCCTTGCCCACTTGTTTCCCTGTCTATTTTCTACGTACCACGTATTACTTTTTACTTTTTCCTTTCCCCTTTCCCCTTTCCCCTCCTCATGTATAATTACTCCATGCTCAACCCCGTCTCGCTCGAGCCGGTGGATTACCTCGTCATCGGACATCTTTCGCAGGATCTAACCCCTGAAGGCCCGCGCCTGGGCGGGACGGCGGCCTATTCGGCCTTGACGGCGCACGCCCTGGGCCTGCGCGTGGGCGTGGTCACGGCCTGGGGCGGGGAGCCGCCTCTCGGCGCGCTGGCCGGGACGGACGGCATCACCATTTCCATGATCCCCACGCCGCACACGACAACCTTCGAGAACGTGTATACCCCGGCGGGTAGAATCCAGTACATTCATCGCACCGCGCCGCGCATTGATACCAGCCATGTAGCGCAAGAATGGCGGCGCACGCCGATCATTCACATCGGCCCGATCGCGCAAGAGGTCAGCCCGCTGCTGGCGGAGGGCTTCTCGCCGGACTTGCTGTGCCTGACCCCGCAGGGCTGGCTGCGCACCTGGGATGGGGATGGACGTGTGCTCCCCTGCGTCTGGCCGGAGGCGCAGGCGGCGCTCTCGAAAGCCGCCGCAGCCGCGATCAGCATCGAAGACGTGGGCGGTGACGAGGGCCAGATTGAGGCCATGGCGCTGGCTTGCCGTGTCTTGGCCGTGACAGAAGGGCCGGCAGGAGCGCGGCTGTACTGGAACGGCGACCTGCGCCGTTTCCGCGCCCCCGCCATGCCCGAGGTGGACGCAACCGGCGCGGGCGATATCTTCGCAGCTGCCTTTTTCTTCCGCTTGTACACCACGCGCGATCCCTGGGAGGCGGCCCGCTTCGCTACCCGGCTGGCTTCGTATTCTGTCATGCGGCTCGGGCTGGAGGGTATCCCAACCCAGCAGGAAATCCAAACCTGCCTGGTGGAGGTATTTTAGTGGGACGCGTGTACACGCTGGTCAATCAGAAAGGCGGCGTAGGGAAAACGACCACTGCCATCAACCTGGGAGCCTACCTTGCCAGTTTTGGCCAGCGCGTCCTGATTGTGGATATAGACCCACAGGCCAATGCCACCTCCTGCCTCGGCGTGGATAAACGCACCGTCACCGGCGGCACGTATGAAGTGCTGCTGGGCGGCGCACCCGCCTCAGCGAACCTGCTGCATAATCCACGCCTGAAACTGTCGCTGCTGCCGTCCTCGCCTGCGCTGGCCGGCGCGGAAGTGGAGCTGGTCAGCGAGTTGGGGCGCGAGAGCAAGCTCAAGAACGCCCTCGGCCCCGTGATCGAAAAGTTCGATTACCTGTTGATTGATTGCCCGCCCTCGCTCGGCCTGTTGACCGTCAACGGCCTGATCGCCGCACAAGATGGTGTTATCATCCCTGTGCAGTGTGAGTACCTGGCCCTGGAAGGGCTGGGCGAATTGACCCACACCCTCCAGCGTGTCCGTTCGGCGCTTTTTCCCGCTTTGAAGGTGCGCGGCGTGGTGCTGACCATGTTCGACGGGCGCACGAATCTCTCTGCGGACGTGGTGGCCGAAGTGCGCAAGTATTTCGCCGAGCAGGTTTTCGAAGCGATCGTCCCGCGCAGCGTCCGCCTGGCCGAAGCGCCCTCTTATGGACTGCCGATCACGGCCTACGCGCCCGAATCGAGCGCGGCCAAAGCCTACGAGTTGCTGGCGCGCGAAGTGTTAGTTGGTGATGGGATAAGTGTATCGGAAGTTGGAGGCTAAATATGATTACACAAGTGCAAGTTAAAAGCTATAAGTTGTTTGAAAACCAAAAATTCGACCTTGGCCAACATGTTGTTCTCGCCGGTCCGAATAATTCGGGGAAAACAACTCTTTTGCAAGCCATTGCTGTTTGGAATATGGCCCTTCAGAAGTGGAAAGCCGAGAGAGGCCCTGAAACAACATCAAAAGCGAGGCAACGGACAGGAGTGCCGATAACAAGGAAAGATTTCACGGCGATACCACTTCGTGAGTTGAAGCAACTGTGGACTAATGCCTCGACTGCCCTTAAACGGGAGGAATTAGCTGAAGGACAACGTTTAGGTCAGCCGCGCATTTTGGAAATCACGCTCTGCGGACAGGAAGAAGACAGTGGTCCCTGGAAGTTAACCTTTGAGTTTCACTACCAAAACAGCGAGCTAATCTACGTAAAACCGCCTGTATCGCAAATAGACAATATTCCATCTGCTGCTCTAAATCTGTCAGTTGTTCACGTTCCACCGTTTTCCGGAATTGGCGTCGAGGAAACCCGCTACGATCATCCTTATCAGGACTTGTTGATTGGGCAAGGCAAACCGGGGGATATTTTGAGGAACTTGCTACTGGAAGTTTATCAGAAAGAAGACAAGAGCGATTGGGACGATTTATGCTCTCGAGTGGGGGAAATCTTCGGCTACCAGTTATTGCCTCCTGAATATGAGGGAAGGCCTTTCATCAACTGTGAATATATTCGAGGAATTCCCCAAAGGAGAGGCAAAGACGGACTGCCAATTTTAGATATTTCCAGTGCTGGAAGTGGTTTCCATCAAGTGTTATTGCTTTTAGGTTTCTTCTACGCTCGACCCGCCACAATTCTACTATTGGATGAGCCTGATGCACACTTGCATGTTATTTTACAGAGGCAAATTTACAATCAATTACAGAACATCGCATCTGAAAGAAAATGCCAGCTAATTATAGCTACCCATTCTGAGATAATAATCGAGGATACAAGCCCTGACAGAATCTTATCGTTTTATCGCCAACCACATCTACTAATAGCTGACACTGAACGCGACCAAGTCCGCGAAGCGCTCAAGCGGCTTACCGCAATGGATATTCTCTTAGCTGAACTATCAAATGGTGTGCTTTACCTCGAGGGGGAAACAGATTTCAATTTACTGCGTACCTGGGCTAAAATTTTGCATCACCCTGCTCATCATTTTTTTGTTGAAACACCTTTTTGGCATAACAATCAAGGTAGTCACCCCCGAGAAGCGCGTGCCCATTTCTTTGCCCTGCGTGCAATAAAGCCCAGCATTCTAGGATACTTGTTACTCGACGGAGACGATCGAAATTTACCTGACCGTGAAGTAACTGCAGAAGGTCTAACCATTGGTCGCTGGACGCGCTATGAGGCTGAGAATTATCTGATACATCCTTCTACTCTTTTTAGATTTGTTGAGGCTCAGAATGGCCCATTATTTGCGTCTGCAGGTGATACATTTCTCAGAGACGAGTTGTTGCCGGGCGAGGTTTATCGCAATCCCTTAGATAAACATGAATACCTAAATAATACTCCTGCCAGCAAAGCCATCTTGCCTAGATTCTTCCAAAAGACGCAGGTGGATTTGAAAAAGAACGAGTATTATCGAGTTGCGGAGCAAATGAGGCCTGAAGAGAGCGCAACTGATGTGAAGGTTAAGCTAGATGAAATCGCACGTGTATTTGGATTACTTGACTAGATAAAGGTGTAATATGCCTCAAAAATCGGGACTCGGTCGTGGACTGGATGCCTTGATCCCTGGCGGCGAAACGACGCCGGCGCAAGGCGGCGTCACCTACGTGCCTGTGGGTCACATTTCTCCCAACCCGCGCCAGCCGCGCGGGGACATGGATCCAGAGGAGCTGGGCGAGTTGACGGCTTCGATACGTGAGCATGGCGTCCTGCAACCCTTGATCGTCACGCCGATTGAAATGGGTGGTCAGTACATTTTGATCGCTGGCGAGCGACGCCTGGAAGCCGCCAAACAGGCCGGGCTTTCCAGCGTGCCCGTCATCGTACGCCAGGCCACCGACCAGCAGCGGCTGGAATTAGCCCTGATCGAAAATGTCCAGCGCGCCGACCTGGGTCCTTTGGAGGAGGCTGAAGCCTATCGCCAACTGGCCGAGGACTTCAGCCTATCCCACGAAGATATTGCCCTGCGCGTCGGGAAGAGCCGCGTGGCGGTGACCAATACCCTGCGTCTGTTCAAGCTGCCCGATGTGGTGAAGAATGCGCTCGTCGAGCAGCGCATCACCGAGGGGCATGCGCGCGCCTTGCTGGCCTTGCCTACACCGGAGGCGCAGGCAGCCGCCCTGCACACGGTTCTCTCACAAGACCTCAACGTCCGCCAGACGGAGGAGCTGGTGCGCAAACTGGCCGGCGAACGCCCACCGTCCGCGCCAAGGGCCGCGCCTCCGCCCGAAATCACTGAGCTGGAAGAGCGCCTGCGCGCCAGCCTGGGGACGAAAGTCTCGCTGCGCGCCGGACGAAAGGGTGGGACTTTGACCATCCATTATTACTCCGACGAGGAGCTGGATGCGCTGATGGCACGCTTGTTGAAGGAATAGATGAAAATCCTTTATAACGCCCGCATCCACACCCTGAACAAGGCTAAACCAATGGCCTCGGCCTTGGCTGTAGATTACGGGCGAGTCTTGGCTGCTGGCGAGACGGAAGAGCTTTTCCGAGAATTCGACCGCGCCGAGCGACAGGATATGGGCAGGAAAGCCATCCTGCCCGGCCTGACCGACGCGCACATCCATCTTCAGCAATATGCCCTTAGTTTGCAAAAGGTAGACTGCGAGACGGACAGCAAAGAAAAGTGCCTGCGCCGCGTGGCCGAACGCGCCCGCAAGCTCCGCCCAGACGAGTGGCTCCTGGGGCATGGCTGGAACCAAAACCTTTGGGCTTCCCCCCCTGTGGGGGGTACTGTGAGGGGTACGGCTTCCCCCTTTGTAGGGGGGACGGGAGGGGGGTCTTGGCCCTCCGCCGCTGACCTGGACGCGATCAGCGCGGACATCCCCATCTACCTGACTGCCAAGTCGCTGCACGCGGGCTGGGTCAACCGCGCCGCGCTGAGGCTGGCCGGGATCAACGCGGCTACACCCGATCCCCTGAATGGACAGATACAACGCGACGGCCATGGCCAGCCGACCGGCATCCTGCTCGAAGAGGCGATGAAGCTGGTCGAAGCCGTCATCCCGGTGCCGGGCGTGGACGAAGTCGCCGAGGCCATCCGCCAGGTCCAGCCAGCCCTTTGGCGCGCCGGCCTGACCGGAGTCCACGATTTCGACAAGCGGCCCTGTTTCATGGCCTTGCAGCAAATGCACGCGGCGGGCGAATTGCGCTTGCGCGTGACCAAAAGCATCCCAATCGAAGATTTGCCTCTCGCCGTCGGGCTTGGTCTGTGCAGCGGCTTCGGCGACGATACCCTGCGCGTCGGTTCGGTTAAGTTGTTCGCGGATGGTGCGCTCGGGCCGCACAGCGCGGCAATGTTCGATCCGTATGTTGACGAACCAGAAAATCGTGGTATTCTAAACCTGGATGGCGAAGAAGTGTTCGAGCATGGCCGTTACGCGGCCGAAAGCGGCCTCAGCCTGGCAGTCCACGCCATCGGCGACCGCGCCAACCACGAGGTGCTGGACGGCTTCGCCCAGTTGCGAGCCTACGAGCGCGAAAGAGGCCTGCCGGCGTTGCGTCACCGCGTCGAGCATGTACAGGTTCTCCATCCAGATGACGCCAGCCGGTTGGCCGGGTTGGGGCTGGTCGCCTCGATGCAGCCCGTCCATGCCCTCTCGGACATGCACATGGCTGACCGGTACTGGGGCGGGCGCGCCGCCCTGGCTTACGCATGGCGGACGCAGTTGCAGCACGGCGCCCGGCTGGCCTTCGGCTCGGACGCGCCGGTCGAAGTCCCCAACCCGTTCCTGGGCCTGCACGCGGCGGTCACGCGCCAGCGGGCGGATGGCTCTCCCGGGCCGGGGGGCTGGTATGGGGAGCAGCGGCTGACGCTGCAAGAGGCGCTCGCAGGCTTCACCATCGGCCCGGCTTATGCAGCCGGCGTGGAAGACCGCCTGGGTCAACTGGCGGCTGGTTATCTAGCTGACTTGATTGTTCTCGACGACGATCCATTCTTGTGTGATCTTGCCGACTTGCACTCCTTACAACCGGTCGCTACAATGATCGCTGGGGAGTGGGTCTGGCAAGAAGGACAGGCGTAATGGCTCAATCTCATCTCATCCCTGAAGTCTTGGTGCCGCGCTTGGGCGAATACCTGGTGCAGCAGGGACACATCACCGAGGAGGGTCTAAGAAAAGCCTTGTCGTATCAACGTAAGAAGCAGGGCAAGGACGAACATTGGCTGCTGGGCGAGACGTTGCTGGAATTGAAATTGATTGATCGCCCAACCCTCGATCAGGCGATCACAGAACAGATCATCCAACTGCGGAATGCTCTGGAGGATGCCAACCGTTCTCTGGAGCGCCGCGTTCAGGATCGCACTGCCGAGCTGCAATTGGCCCTGCGCAAACTTTCCGAACTCAACCAATTGAAGGCGAATTTCGTCGCCAATATTTCGCACGAGCTGCGCACGCCGCTGACCCACGTAAAAGGTTATATCGAATTACTGGTCACGGAAACGCTCGGTTCTTTGGGTGAAGAACAAAAAAAGGCGCTTCAGGTGGCTCAACATGCCACCACGCGGCTGGAGAGCCTGATTGATAACCTGATCTTGTTCTCGCAGGCCGCGCGCGGCAAGTTGACCCTGCACCTGACGCCTGTTAATCTCAACCAGGTTGCCACTGAAATTCTCAATTATTCCAATCAAAAAGCGCTCGACCGTAATATCACTTTGAGCGCAGACATAAAGTCCAACCTGCCGCTTGTCAAGGCAGACGAAGAGAAATTAAGCTGGGTTATTCTCCAGTTGATGGATAATGCCATCAAATTCACCCCTGCTGGAGGAAAGGTAGGCCTCTTGATCAAACGCGAGGCCGATGCCCTGGTCAGGATTTCCGTCGCAGATACCGGCATCGGTATCCCCAAGAACCGGCTGCATGAATTATTCGAGCCTTTCCACCAGCTAGACAGCTCCTCCACGCGGCGCTATGGAGGCACCGGTCTGGGTCTGGCGTTGGTGCGGCAGATCCTGGAAGCGCATGGCTCAGTCATAGATGTCCAGTCTGAAGAAAGCAAAGGAACGATCTTTGGATTTACGCTCTTAGTGGCAGGAAAACCTGCCTGATTTGCGGAGGGCGCAGGCATGAATAAGCAAACGCTCGGTCACCTGGATGCCATCAATCAATCCGTCACTTCAGAGGATTGGAAAGCCGCGCTGGATCTGTTGATCCTGACCTTGCGGAAAAAGTTCGTGTTCGACAATCTAGCCATCTATCTCACCGGAGCAGACCGGGGTATGCCAGAAGTGGTCTACGCGCGCGCCGTTGGCCGGGGCCGAAAAGCCGAAGCCGATGCGGCCTGGGGCGAGAACATTGCCAACCAGGTCATCCTTGCCGGAAGGATCATGTGGGATGTGCCTGCCGGAAAGGTATCTGAGGACCGGGTTGCCATGCCTTACCTGCTGGGGTTACCGATCTTCATGTTGAAGGGCGCCGGCGCGCTGGTTTTCATACGTTTTGGGGGGCCAGCCTACACCCTCGCGCAGATCAAACTGGCGGTGCTGGCCGCCTGCCAGATATCCCGTATTCTCGAATGGCGTATGCTGCGCGAGAATATATCTCAACTGGAACAGGCCCGCCATCGAGCGCAATTGCAAAATGATTTCATCGCCACGGTTTCTCACGATCTTCGTACCCCTCTCGGTTTCATCAAGGGCTATGCAACCTCCTTGCTGCGTTCAGATACAACCTGGGACGCGGCGACCCAGCATGAATTCTTGACCATTATTGACGAAGAAGCCGACCATTTGATGGCGCTGGTTACCAAGTTCCTCGATTCGGCTCGCTTACAGAGCGGCATGATGAGCATGGATTTTCAGCCTGTGCGCCTGGATTCTCTCATCCGGGACGTGGTCATGCGCATCCATGGGCGGGACAGTTCGGTGCAGGTGGATCTTGATTTGGATAAATCGCCCCCGATCCAGGCCGATTCTATCCGCCTGGTGCAGGTGCTCGAGAATTTGTTCGAGAACGCCTTTAAATATGCCCCGGATTCGAGCATCACCGTCACTTTACGGAACCTGGGCGACCATCTTACCGTCACCTTCGCGGACCGGGGGCCGGGTATCCCGGCCGAGCATTTGCCCTTCCTTTTCGAACGTTTCTACCGCGTTCCCGCGCAGTCTGGTAAACCCGGCACCGGGCTGGGGCTTTTTATTTGCAGGCAGATCGTCCGGGCGCACAATGGAGAAATTGCGGTCGAGACCGCGCCCGGCAGGGGAACGGCGTTTTGTATTGACCTGCCTGTCCATCACGAAGGATCAGCTTAGAGGCAATACTGTTTAGATAAGGTCGCAGAGACGGCTCCTCGCGAAGCACCCTGCGGGCACGCCGTCGGGCATGGGAGCCCGACCTTCTTAACTAAACAGTATTGGGCTTAGAGCCGATCCGAAAACCTTCTGGAACGCGGACTTTAGTCCTCAAAGCAGGGCAGACTGAAGTCTGCATTCCGTTACCTTTTGGAACGCGGACTTTAGTCCTCAAAGCAGGGCAGACTGA
>MNXK01000109.1 GCA_001872165.1 Anaerolineae bacterium CG2_30_58_95 | reverse complement strand
CGGCGACGGCTCGCTCAACTTCCACAACCTGGGCGGGGCGCGCGATATCTACAATGGTAGCGCAGTCAGCTACCATGATCCCGGCGCCGACGAGCATCGTTTTGCTACGCTGCAAGACCTGCGCGACGCGACCCGCCTGCTCGATGCCTTGGAGAATTGCACCACCATCACGCCGTTCTTTACGCCGCAGGATGTGCCGGGTGCGTTGATGTCCCTGGCGATGTACCGGCACGCGCTGCCCTGCACGATCAAGCCGCTGCAAGGCCCCGGCGTGCAATATGCTGCCGAGGCGCGCTATGCCGTAAAGATGGCCGAGGTGATAGGGGGGCCTGGCGAGGTGCTCAGTTTGAGCCTTTCTCCGGTCAGCCCGCTGAACCTGCCGGAGCACGAGGCCGAAGCCATCATGGAGATTGCCCGCCTGGGGATTACCTTTGGGCCGCTGCCCTGTCCCACCGCCGGGACGACCGCGCCCTTCTCGATTGCCGGCGCGCTCGCCCAGCAAAACGCCGAGGTGTTGATCGCGCTCGTGCTGGCCGAATTGGTCAATCCGGGCCTGCCGATCATCTATTGCGGTCGGTTGGCGATGATGGAGCCGCGCACCGGCATTTCGGTCTGGGGCGGGGTGGAGTTGGATCTGGCCTCCGCCGGGACGGTGCAGATCGGTCACCGCTACGGGTTGCCGGTCAACGTGTACGGCTTTTCCACCAATTCCCATACGTTGGACCTTCAAAACGGCTTCGAACGGGCGCTCAACGCGGCCATCCCGGCCCTGGCCGGCGCGGACGAACTCTCCGGTATCGGCGAGATGGAAGCGGGTGTGATGGGTTCTTTTGCGCAGATGGTGGCCGATAACGAGCTGGCCGGCAGCATCCGCCGTTTGCGGCGCGGCTTCGTCGCTGACGACGATTCCCTGGCAGTCGAGGTCATCGCGGCTGTCATGAACGGGACGCATAACTTCCTCGGCCAGAAGCACACCAGCCGTTATCTAAGAAGCGGGGAGGTGCTGCTGACCCGTCTGGCCGAGCGCGGCACCTGGGAGATGTGGGATAATGGCGGACGGAAAGGTATGGCCGAGCGCGCCCAGGCCGAGGCCGAGCGGATATTGCGTGAACACGTTGTTCCACCATTGGATGAAGCGCAGGAGAAAGAGTTGGACGCGCTCATGCAAGCAGCAGAGCGCGAACTGGTGAAGTGATTCACCACTAAGGCCACGAAGTAACACAAAGGTTGTCCTTCGTGCTCCTTTGGCCTTTGTGATAAAAAAAGGAGACTTATGCTCGATAAAGCGCGTAGAATGCAGGGACAACTCGTCGAATGGCGGCGCGACTTCCACATGCACCCGGAGCTTGGCTTCCGAGAGACACGCACCTCTACCATCGTGGCCGAGGTGTTGGAAAAGCTTGGCTGCCGCGTGCATCGCAACGTTGGCAAAAGTGGCGTCGTCGCAGACCTCGGCACTGGCAAGCCGATGATCGCCATCCGCGCCGACATGGACGCGCTGCCGATCCGGGAAACCAATGAGGCGCCTTACATCTCCCAGAATCCGGGTGTGATGCACGCCTGCGGCCATGACGCCCATACCGCCATGCTGCTGGGCGCGGCGACCTTACTGGCCGAGGAGAAATTCCCCGGCACGGTGCGCTTCCTTTTCCAGCCTTCCGAGGAGGCCGGTGATAATGAAGGCATCAGCGGCGCGCCGCGCATGATCCAGGATGGGGCGATGGCGGGCGTGGATATGGTCATTGCCCTGCACGTGGACCCGGCCACGCCGGTCGGCGATATCCGCCTCGAATCCGGCCCGGCTTCCGGCGGCGTGGATTCGTGGTTCGGGCGCGTTATCGGCAAGGGCGGGCACGGCGCACATCCGCACGAAACGATTGACCCCATCTTTATCAGCGCCCACGTCATCTTTGCCCTGAATGGGATCGTCTCGCGCCGCTTGCACCCCTTCAGCCCGGCGGTTGTCAGCGTTGGCGCCATCCATGCCGGGCAGGCCGAAAACGTCATCCCGGATCAGGTGGATTTTGCGGGCACGCTGCGTTATACTGAGCGCAAAGTTCAGGAACAGATCCACGCTGAGATCGAGCGCGCCTTTTCGCTGGCCCGTACCCTGGGCGGCGACTACGAATTGCGGTTTGAAATCGGCACGCCTCCGATGCAAAACCACCCGGCGGCCGTCGAACTGATCCGGCTGGCAGCGGCAGACCTTCTTGGAGAGGCGCATATTTTGCCGTTCAAGAAGGAGCTGGGTGCGGAAGATTTCGGCTGTTTTTCGGAAGTAGCCCCAGGCGCGATGTTTGCCTTGGGCACGCGCATCGAAGGCGACCAGCGCTACGGTCACAACCCGCGCTTCGATATTGACGAGCGCGCCCTGCCCATCGGCGCGGCTATTCTTGTCGAGGCCGTGCTGCGATTCCTACGTTTGAAGTGAAGGGTGGTAGGCAGGTAGGCATGTAAACAGGTACACAGGCCTACCTGTCTACCTGTCTACCTGTCTACTTGTCTACCTGTTTACTTGTCTACCTGTTTACTTGTCTACCTGTTTACTTGTGTACTATTGCCCATAATCGAAAGGATGCCCTATGCACACGACTTTGAAGAGCGTCACCAAAGAAGTCACCATCGGCATTGACCGCCCGTTCGTCATCATCGGCGAGAAGATCAACCCCACCGGTCACAAAAAACTGGCTGCCGCGCTGACGGAAGGACACTTCGACTACGTCCGGCAGCTCGTCGAGCGGCAGATCACCTGGGGCGCGGACGTGCTGGATGTCAACGTCGGCGTGCCGGGACTGGACGAGGTCGCCATGATGCCGAAAGTGGTGACGCTGGTCGCGTCAGTGACGGATGTCCCCCTGTGCCTGGATTCGGGCAATCCGCAGGTGCTGGCTGCGGGTCTGGCAGCCGCGCCGGGCAAGCCGCTGGTCAACTCGGTCAGCGGCGAGGAGAAGCGTCTGGCGAGCGTCCTGCCCATCGTCAAAGAGCGCGGCGCAGCCGTCATCGGCCTGACCATGGACGACACCGGCATCCCTAAAACGGCTGAGGAGCGCGTCGCCGTGGCTGAAAAAATCCTCGAACGTGCAGCCCGGCTGGGTATCCCGGCTGAGGATGTGATCATTGACCCGCTGGTGCTGACGGTCGGCTCGGACAGCCAGGCCGCCCTCGTCACGCTCCAGACCA
>MNXK01000143.1 GCA_001872165.1 Anaerolineae bacterium CG2_30_58_95 | reverse complement strand
ATCACGGGTGCGGCGCAGGTGGATGGGGCGATCCTGGTGGTGGCTGCGCCGGATGGGCCGATGCCGCAGACGCGGGAGCACGTGCTGCTGGCGCGCCAGGTGGAAGTGCCGGCGATCGTGGTCTACCTGAACAAGGTGGACATGATGGATGATCCGGAGCTGCTGGAGCTGGTGGAGCTGGAGCTGCGCGAGCTGTTGAACAGCTACGGCTTTCCCGGCGACACGACGCCGATCGTGCGCGGCAGCGCCTTGCAGGCCTTGGAGAGCACATCCACCGACCCGAATGCGCCGGAGTACGAGAGCATCAAGGAGCTGCTGCGGGTGGTGGACGAGTACATCCCTGAGCCGAAGCGTGAAGTGGACAGGCCGTTCATGATGTCCATCGAGGACGTGTTCTCGATCAAGGGGCGCGGCACGGTGGTGACGGGGCGCGTGGATCGCGGCCGGGTGAAGATAGGCGACCCGATGGAGATCGTGGGGTTGCACGAGACGCGCACCTCGGTGGTGACGGGTGTGGAGATGTTCCACAAGTCGCTGGACGAGGGTATTGCGGGCGACAATCTTGGGTTGTTGCTGCGCGGCATCGAGCGGACGGACGTGGAGCGCGGCCAGGTGATCGCCAAGCCTGGCTCGATCACGCCGCACAAGAAGTTCCTGGCGGAGGTGTACGTGCTGAAGAAGGAGGAGGGTGGGCGTCACAAGGCGTTCTTCACGGGGTATCGGCCGCAGTTCTACATCCGGACGATGGACGTGACGGGCGACATCAGCCTGCCGGAGGGTGTTGAGATGGTCATGCCGGGCGACAACGTCAATCTGACGGTGCAGTTGATCGTGCCGGTGGCGTTGGAGCAAGGCTCGAAGTTTGCCATCCGCGAAGGCGGCTTGACCGTCGGCGCCGGCGTCATCACGAAAATCATAGAATAACAAAGATAGGTAGTTGAGAGATGGCTGGAAAGAAAAAAGATGTACGCCCGGTGGTCACCCTGCAATGCAGTGAGTGCAAGGAGCGCAACTATACGACGGAGAAAAATCGCCGCAACGATCCGAACCGGTTGGAGTTCAATAAGTACTGCCCTCGCTGTAGGAAGCATACCCTGCATCGCGAGACGAAGTAAGAGTGTTCCAGTGTCATGTGTTCCAGTGTCATGTGCCTGGCACAGGATCACGGGAACACGTGGCACGGAATGAAGGCCAGTAGCTCAATTGGTAGAGCTCTCGTCTCCAAAACGAGCGGTTGTGGGTTCAAGTCCTGCCTGGCCTGTAAAGTGGTTGCGCAATTGGCAACCAAAGTGGTTGCGCAATTGGCAACCAAAGTGGTTGCGCAATTGGCAACCAAAGTGGTTGCGCAATTGGCAACCATCGAACAACGCCGTCCTCCCTCTCCGGGGGGCAACCCCTACGGGAGCGTATGTGAGGCGGCGTTTTAACCGTCAGAGCTGAGAAGGAGTGTCACTTGGCCGGAAAACATGAAAAATCCAGAGGTCAGCCGAATGCCATCAGTCGCTTCGTGCGCGAAACGGTTGGCGAATTGCGGAAAGTATCCTGGCCTTCCCGGCAGGAAGCGACCAACCTGACGGCCATTGTCTTGGTCGTGATGGTTCTCATGTCCCTGTTCCTCTGGCTGGTTGACTTGGGCGGAACTGCGCTACTGGATCTGGTCATCCCAAAGTAGCGCATCCGCGCGTTCACGTGAGGTTGTCGGATGTACGAGCAAGACCCGGAAGAACAGTACGAAGAGCAGGTCGAATCTGAGGAGAAAGTCTCTCTCTCAGATCAGCCTGTTTTAACCGACTCCGAGAAGGTGTCTGCTCGTAGCAAGCCCGCCAGCGAAGATCAGCCGCCCGCCGAATCGACCGGCGACCAGCTAGCCTGGTACGTGATCCATTGCTATTCGGGCTACGAGAATAAGGTACGCCACAACCTCGAACAGCGCATCGAGACGATGGGCATGAAGGACAAGGTGTTCGACGTGGTCGTGCCCACCCAGGAAGAGATCGAGGTGCGGGATGGCAAACGCCGCACGGTGGAACGCCACATCTTCCCCGGCTATGTGCTGGTCAACATGATCCTGAGCGAGGAATCTTGGTTCGTAGTGCGCAACACACCCGGCGTGACCGGTTTCGTCGGCATGGGCACCCTGCCCACGCCGCTGCGCCCGGAAGAGGTGGCCCAGATCCTCAAGCGCATGGAAGCCGAGGCGCCAACCGTCAAGGTGACCTTCAAGGTCGGCGAGCGTGTGCGCATCATTGACGGCCCGTTCAACGACTTTCGCGGCATGGTCTCGGAAATTGACATGGAGCGCACCAAAGTGCGCGTGATGGTGTCTTTCTTTGGGAGGGAAACCCCTGTCGAGTTGGATTTACTTCAAGTCGAGAAAGCATAGTCGTAAAACGTAAAAAGTAAAACGTAAACGGGTCCCGCCCGATACGTGGGAGGGTGTCTATCACCCGCTAAAACCACCAAGTACCGGTAAAAGAGTCCGGTACAAGGAGTAAAAATGGCAAAAAAAATAAAGGCAATTGTCAGACTACAGATCGAAGCTGGGAAGGCCAATCCCGCGCCCCCCATCGGCCCGGCGCTGGCCGGACACGGTATCAACATCATGGCCTTCTGCAAGGAATACAACGCCCGCACCTCCAGCCGGCCCGGCGAAATCCTGCCGGCAGAGATCAACGTCTATACCGATGGATCGTTCACCTTTGTTCTGAAGACGCCCCCCGCTGCGGTTTTGCTGCGCAAGGCTGCCGGGGTCGAGAAAGGTTCAGGCGTGCCCAACCGCGAAAAGGTCGGAAAGGTGACGCGTTCCCAGGTCAAGCAGATCGCTGAACTAAAGATGAAGGATCTGAACGCGATTGATGTGGAAGGCGCCATGCGTCAGATCGAAGGCACTGCCCGAAGCATGGGAATCACAATCGAAGGATAAGCCTGTGGGAGGGCCACATTATGGCCCGCTTGCACCACAATGGTAGCTCGCGGAGCTACCACCTAGGAGAGAACATGTCGAAACACGGAAAGAAATACCTGGCCGCAGCGGCCAAGGTTGATTTGAATAATAATTACCCGCCGCGCGAGGCCGTCGCCCTGGCGAAAGCGACTTCGTACACCAAGTTCGACGCCACCGTCGAAGTGCACATGCGCATGGGCCTCGACCCGCGCCAGGCTGACCAGCAGGTGCGCGATGTGGTCGTCCTGCCGCACGGACTGGGCAAGGCGGTGCGCGTCCTGGTCTTTGCTTCAGGCGAAGGCGCTACCCTGGCGCGCAACGCCGGCGCGGACGTGGTCGCTGACGATGACGAGACCCTGGCTAAGATCCAGGCTGGCTGGACTGACTTCGACGTTGCCATCGCAACGCCGGAGATGATGGGCAAGGTTGGCAAGCTCGGCCGCGTCCTCGGTCCGCGCGGACTGATGCCTAATCCAAAAGCCGGCACGGTCGTCAACCCCCAGGACATGGGTCGGGCAGTGAACGAGGCCAAGGCGGGCCGCGTCGAGTTCCGCCTGGATAAGACCGCCAACATCCACGTCCCGATTGGGAAAGCCTCGTTCGACGAGCAGAAATTGTACGAAAACTTCGCCGCGCTGATGGATGCAATCAACAAAGCCCGACCGCCAGCGGCCAAGGGCAACTACATCAAGCGCATTACGGTAACTACAACGATGGGGCCGGGCATCAAGATTGATGCCATGCAGGCTCAATCGCTGGAGGTGAGCGGGTAGACCCTTCGACAAGCTCACCTGTGCCTGCGGCACTGGCGCAGGCAGGGCAAGCTATCCGCGCCCGAGACAGTTCATTCCTTCGCCGAAGACGGCAGGCGCTCCTCACCTACGGGTTTCGACACCTGCACTGCACCAAACGCGGTGCAGGTGCAAGTGTACGCCGCTTCGCGGCTACTCAACCCTCCGCTCGGAGCTTAATCTCCTGTTCAGGTGAAGACTTACGGTATATATTACCGCCCCTTGCGGGGAAAAGTCTTTGCCTGGTTCTCGGGCAAAGACTTTTTGATAGAAAGGAGGTGAAATTCTTTGGCCATTTCGAAGCAACAGAAAGAGATCATCCTGGCCCAATACACACAATGGCTCGGTCAAAGCCAGGCCGTCATCCTGGTCGAATATACCGGCGTGACAATGAAAAACCTGGACGCGATCCGAGCCAGGCTGCGTGAGGCTGGCGGTGAATTCCACGTGGTCAAGAACACGCTGGCAAAGCTCGCCCTCGAGAAAAGCGGCATGTCCATTCCGGCTGATTTCCTCGAAAGAAGTACGGCGATGGGCTTTGCCTTTTCAGATGCCCCGGCAATCGCCAAGTCGCTCTCGGATGTCATCAAGAACATGGAAGCCATCAAAGTCAAAGGCGGCTATCTGGGCGCACAGACCCTTACCGCTGCGGAAGTCAAGGCGCTGGCCGACTTGCCGCCGCTGCCTGTGCTGCGCGGTCAACTGCTGGGCGTCCTGCTGGCGCCTGCCAGCAAACTCGTCCGCACGCTGGCCGAACCGGGTCGCCGGGTAGCTTCTGTGCTCAGAGCGTATTCTGAGAAAGCCCATTCGTTGTCACCCGCCGCGGCGTAACCCCGTAGTGACGGTTTATCCGTTGCACTCAAAAAATTAGGAACATACTGAAGGAGTAATAAAATGGCTGATTTGGAAAAACTGGTTGAGCAACTGGGCGCGCTGAGCGTGCTCGAGGCTGCTGACTTGGTCAAGAAACTGGAAGAGAAATGGGGCGTCTCCGCGGCAGCTCCCGTCGCGATGGCTGCTGTCGCAGGCGGCGCTCAAGCCGCCGCGGCTGAAGCGGTTGAAGAAAAGACCGAGTTCGATGTGGTCATCAAGGAAACTGGCCCCAAGAAGATCGAGGTCATCAAGGTCATTCGTCAACTGATCAGCCTGAGCCTGACCGAGGCCAAGGCCCTGGCCGAGACCGCGGGTGGCAAAGTGCTTACCGCGGTCGGCAAGGAAGCCGCTATGGATGCCAAGAAGAAACTCGAAGAGGCCGGCGCGGTCATCGAAGTCGCCTAGCCCTTCCAAAACAAATACCACTAAAAAGATGGCTCGTAAGGGCAATACTGTTTAGTTAAGAGGGTCGGGCTCCCATGCCCGACGGCGTGCCCGCAGGGTGCTTCGCGAGGAGCCGTCTCTGCGACTTATCTAAACAGTATTGCCTTTAGGGCAGTCGCTTTTTCGCCGAACGACTAGAGTCGTACTACGATTTCGAGATTTACTGAGAATAAAATGTGACCTAAGGTCGCCCCAAGCGGTAGACGCTGCCGATGTAGTAATCGGCCAGGTACACTTCTCCTGCCTCGTCCATGCCGAAGGTAGAGATGGCCGCACCGCTGTCGAATAAAACGCCCACTTGCCAACTGTTTTCGCTAGTGCGAACCAGCCCAAAGACGCTCCCGTTGCAGAAATCACCAAATATATACGCGCCCTGCCAGTCCGGCAGCGCCGCGCCACGATAGACGATACCACCCGTTACGGAACATCCACTCATCTGCCCGGCCGGCATATCGCCATGCGGATATTCAATAATAGGCCAGACGAATTTCACGCTTGCCAGGGGCTGACCCTTGAAAGGATGGTTGCCTTCGTAATAGTTCCAACCAAAATTGGCCCCGCCTGGGCTGCTCGCCGGCAGAAAACCAATTTCTTCCCATTTATCCTGTCCGACGTCGCCAATGTAGAGATCACCCGTCTGGCGATCGAAGGAAAAGCGCCAGGGATTGCGCAGGCCGTAAGCCCAAATTTCCGGCAGACCGCCGCCACGCGCAAAAGGATTATCCGGCGGGATGGTATAGCGCTCCCCGCTATCCACGTCAATGCGGAGCAACTTCCCGAGCCACGTATCCAGCGATTGGCCGTTGCCGTGCGGGTCGCCGCTTGAGCCGCCATCTCCCATGCCGATGTAAAGATAACCATCCGGGCTAAAAGCCAACTGGCCGCCGTTATGGTTAGCGTAGGGCTGTTCAACGCGCAGCAATTGAACCTCACTGGTTGGATCAGCACGGTTTGGGTCAGAGGCAGAGACCTTGAAACGGGCGATGACCGTATTGCCGTCCAGGTCAATATAATTGACAAAGAAAAGGCCATTCTCGGCGTAAAGCGGGTGAAAAGCCAGCCCCAGCAAGCCCTGCTCCGTGCTCTGGCTGCCAACACGCGCCTGAATATCCAGGAAGGGCACAGGAAGCAACTGTCCATTTTGGAGGATGCGGATGCGACCACGCTTCTCGACCACGAACAGCCGTCCGGAGTCATCGCCGGCGTTCTGGATGTCCACCGGCAGATCAAGGCCGGAGATGACCGGTTGCCAGGAATAACCGGATGGATCAGGCGGACCGGCAGCATATCCGCTTGTTGGTGTGTTTTCTTGTGTGCCTGTCGGCACGGGGAGGCTGAGAGGTGGCGGCGGTGACGGGGAGGGCGGCGACTGCGTCTCCATCGGCGGGAGGCTGCCTGCACAGGCCGCCAGGATCAGACCCAGCGTAACGAAAAGCCCAATTGCGCTGCACAGGCCGGGGGGCCAGTAAAGAATTGCTGTACTGCGTTTATTCTTCATCCGGCACATCCCGAGGCTCTACCTCCACGATGTCTGTCTCTTCGGCCGTATCGCGCCAGGCGCCTGGGATCACGTTCCGCAGGGCATTAAGGTGCTCCTGGACCACCTCGTCGGGACACAAGGACATGAACAGCGAGAGGCCGATCCACAGGACGGCCGCGTCGTCCAGCGCGCCGATGATCGGCAGCGCCAGGCCGGGCGCCAGGTCCACCGGTGAGACCAGGTAGACCAGCGAGGCGATGGGCAAGAGCTTGAGGAAAAAGTTGACGCGGCGATCAGACATCAGGCGCAGGACGAGCTTGATGCGCATGACGAGATCTTGAAAGAAGCCGCTGTTCTGCGTCGAAAGGAAGTTGCGGGTTTTCTTTGCCATTCTTCACTCCTGGATACCCATTAAACCGAAAGGGACAGCACGGAGAGGAGATTACCCGTCTCCGCAGATTTTAGCCACAGACAACTGTATATACGTACAAGGTGCTGCGTGGTCTCGACAACGAAACGATCCATCTCGGCTCGAGAGAGGTAAACGTATGGCCGATTATACAACTTATACGGCATTGGCGGCTTTGTGTCTTGGCGGTTCTGTGCCCGTACTCGAACTGCGGTACAATTTAGTTCTCAATTGCCAATCGCCAATTGTCAATCGTCAATCGTAAATCGAGAGCTTCCCATGCCCCTTGACCTGCCCCGCATCCGCGCCCTGTGTTTCGACGTGGACGGCACGCTCAGCGACACCGACGACCTGTTCGTCGAGAAGCTGGCTCGCCTCCTGCAGCCGTTCCACTTTTTGTTTCCCAAGAAAAACGTGAAGCGCGTCGCCCGGCGCATCGTCATGGCAACCGAAGCGCCAGCCAATTTCCTGATCGGCCTGCCGGATACCATCGGCCTGGACGATAAAATGGCTGTGCTCATTGACTTCGTCTATCGAACGCTGGGCCATAAACCGAAGAAAAATTTCTTGCTCGTGCCTGGCGTGAAGGAGATGCTGCAAGAAGTCGGCAAACGCTACCCCCTGGCCGTGATCAGCGCCCGGGATGGCCGGACGACGAACGTCTTTCTCGAACAATTTGACCTGCTGCCGCTCTTCAAGTGCGTCGTCACCGCCCAGACGTGCAAGCACACGAAACCCTTCCCGGACCCAATCCTGTGGGCCGCGCAGCAAATGGGAGTCTTGCCCGAGGCCTGCCTGATGGTCGGCGATACGACCGTGGACATCCGCGCCGGAAAAGCCGCCGGTGCGCAGACCGTCGGCGTATTGTGCGGCTTCGGCGAAGAAGACGAGCTTCGCCGCCGCGGCGCGGACCTGATCCTGCCGTCTACTGCGGAGTTAGCCGAGGCATTATCCTAGAAGCAAG
>MNXK01000058.1 GCA_001872165.1 Anaerolineae bacterium CG2_30_58_95 | reverse complement strand
CGTTGGCGTGCCAGGATTGGATGAAGTCGCCATGATGCCGAAAGTGGTGGCGCTGGTCGCGTCAGTGACGGATGTCCCCCTGTGCCTGGATTCGGGCAATCCGGAGGTGCTGGCTGCGGGTCTGGCAGCCGCGCCGGGCAAGCCGCTGGTCAACTCGGTCAGCGGCGAGGAGAAGCGTCTGGTGGGCGTCCTGCCCATCGTCAAGGAGCGCGGCGCAGCCGTCATCGGCCTGACCATGGACGATAACGGAATCCCAAAAACGGCTGAGGAGCGCCTCGCTGTGGCCGAGAAGATCCTGGAACGGGCTGCCAGGCTGGGTATCCCGCCCGAGGATGTGATCATTGACCCGCTGGTGTTGACCGTCGGCTCGGACAGCCAGGCCGCCCTCGTCACGCTCCAGACCATCGAACTGCTGCGCAAAAACTTCGGTGTCAATATCAACCTGGGCGCCAGCAACGTCTCGTTTGGCCTGCCGGATCGGTTGACGGTCAACCAGGCCTTCCTGGCGCTGGCCATCCAGATGGGAGCGACTTGCTCGATCACCGACCCGCTCAAGCTTGGCGCGACGGTCAAGGCGGCCGACCTGCTGCTTGGCCGCGACGACTACGCCATGCGCTATATCAAGTATTTCCGCCAGGCTGAATCTCTTCGCCAAAAAGAATCCGCATCTATCTGATTTCACTCGCCACTCGTCACTCGCCACGTTTGTCCCTATGCGTCTAAAGTGTATTTCTTGTGAATCCCTTGCCCGCCCGGTTTATTACTGGGCGGCCCAATCCCCTCACATCATGGATGTCGTACTGGTCGAGCGTCACTTGCACCGGCCGGACGAAATCCGCCCCCGGTTGCAGTCCTTGATTGACGCGGCGGAGGGGCAGGGTTACCAGGCCATTACCCTGGCTTATGGCCTGTGCGGAGGGGCGACCGCCGGGCTGGTGGCGCGCTCGATCCCTCTGGTCATACCGCGCGCCCACGATTGCATCACGCTCTACCTGGGCAGCCGGGGGCGCTATCAAGGCGAGATTGATAAAGAGCCTGGCACTTACTGGTACGCCCAGGATTACCTGGAACGCAACTCCGGCGATACGGCCGCGCTGGCCATGGGCCAGGGCGCGGAGGCGGACATGCAGTCCCTGTATGAGCATTATGTCCAGAAATATGGGAAAGCCAAGGCCGACCGCCTTATGGAGATCATGGATGGCTGGCTCAACCATTACAAGCGCGCCGTTTATCTCGACATTGGGCTGGGCGGGGATGGAAAAGTCGAAGCCCAGGCGCGCGTCGAAGCAGACCGCCGCGGCTGGATCTATGAGCGCATCGCCGCCGACCTCGATTTGGTGCGCCGCTTGCTGGAGGGTGAGTGGGACGCCGATTTCCTGGTCGTCCCGCCTGGCCAGAAAATCACCATGTCCTATGATGAAGACATTATTGAAGCGCAAACCAACCCTTGAAGTTAATCTGCAACCGATAGGACGGCGGATTGAGGTGCCGGCCGGGACGAACTTGCTGGACGCGGCGCGCCTGGCGGGTGTGGAACTGGTCGCCGTCTGCGGCGGCGAAGGCACGTGCGGGACCTGTCGCCTGCGCCCCGTTTCCGGCCAGCTTTCGCCCCGCACCCTGACCGAGGAGGCCGAACTCTCCGCTGATGACCTGGCTGCTGGGTACCGCCTGGCCTGCCAGGCCGCAGTTCTCAGCGATGTGCGGATTGACATCCCGCCCGAATCCTTCACCACTCCCCAGCGTTTGCAGTTGGAAGGCCAGGAAATCCCGACCGAGCTTGACCCGCTTGTCGTTCCGCTGGAGATCGCCGTCCCGCCGCCTTCTCTCGGCGACCTGCGCTCTGACCTGACTCGCCTGCGTGATGTGCTGGCCGCTCTCGGTCACGCTGACTTGCGCTTCAGCCTGCCCGTGTCCGCAGACCTGCCGGAAAAATTGCGCGCCAACAACTGGCGCATTCGCCTGGCTATCCGTGACGATGAAGTTGTTGCAATCCTACATCCCATCTCACTCGTCACTCGTCACCCGTCACTTTCTACTCTTTATGGCTTGGCTGTGGACGTCGGCACAACCAAACTGGCCGCCTACCTGGTCAATCTCGAAACCGGCGAGACGGCTGCCCAGGCCGGCGCGATGAACCCGCAAATCGCCTACGGCGAAGATGTCATTAGCCGCATCACCTACGCCAACGAACATGCCGATGGCTCGAAGATTTTGCAGGCCAAGTTGGTCGAGGCGCTCGATCATCTCCTCGGTGACTTGTGCGCTGAAGCAAATGTATCTCGCCAGCAGGTTGTCGAGGCAGTGATCGTTGGCAATACCGCCATGCACCACCTGTTTGTTGGCTTACCGGTAAAGCAACTGGGCGAGTCGCCTTATGTGGCCGCGGTGGGTGAGGCCATGCAATTTCCGGCCAGCCAGGTCGGGTTGGAGCTGGCGGTTGGGGCGTACGTCTACCTGCCGCCCAACATTGCCGGCTACGTCGGCGCGGACCACGTGTCCATGCTGCTGGGCGCGGGAGGGGCGGAGTTATTTGAACCGCGAAGAAGCGAAGAACGCAAAGGAAACTTTAATAAGCCTTCGCGCCTTCGCGGTAAAACGATCGTTGCTCTCGATATCGGCACGAACACCGAGATCAGCCTGTTCCACGCCGGGAGGCACTATTCCTGTTCGTGCGCCTCCGGCCCGGCCTTCGAGGGCGCCCACATCTCAGATGGGATGCGCGCTGCGCCGGGCGCCATCGAGCGCGTGCGCATCGAAGGCGAAAAGGTCAAGGTTCACACCATTGGCGGGGGAGCGGCGGTCGGAATTTGCGGTTCGGGCATCCTCGACGTGGTGGCCGGATTGCTCGAAGCGGGCTTGCTGGATAAACGCGGCGTGCTGAAAGGGAATCATCCCAACCTTCGCGTAGCCAATAATACAAAAGAGTTTGTTCTCACGCCCGCTGAAAGAAGTAGCATCGGACGCGAGCTCAAGGTCACTCGCCAGGATGTGAACGAGATCCAACTGGCGAAAGGCGCGATCAGGGCAGGGATCGAAATTTTGCTCGAAGAGGCTGGCATCGAAGATCAGGATATCGAATTATTCATCGTCGCCGGGGCGTTTGGAACTTACCTCGACCTGGAGAGCGCCATCCGTATCGGCATGTTCCCCGACCTGCCGCGTCCGCGCTTCGAGCAGGTGGGTAACGCGGCCGGGAGCGGGGCGCGCAAGCTGCTCGTCTCGAAGCAGCAGCGCAGGCTGGCGGATGAGATCGCCCGTGAAGTGAATTACGTCGAGTTGGCGGTTCACCCCGATTTTATGAAAATCTACGTCAAGGCGCTGGCGTTTGGCTTATGAATTTTTCTTGGCGCCCTTAGCGTCTTCGCGGTGAATTTTCTGCATGGTATACTTTCGACATTCCTCTTCGGGAGACTTTGATGGCACACACATTCCTGCAACGCTTGCAAGCCGGTGAAACCCTGGTTGCGGACGGCGCGACCGGCACGAATCTCCAGAAGGTGGGTCTGAAAGCCGGTCTGCCCCCGGAGGCGTGGGTCATGGAGCAGCCGGAGAAGATACTGGCGCTCGAAAAAGCCTTCGTCGAGGCCGGCTCGGACATCATCCTGACCTGCACCTTCGGCGGCACGCGCCTGCGCCTGAAGGATTCGCCCTATGCCGGGCGCATAGCGGAGGTCAACCGGCGCGCTGTCGAGATCGCCCGCCAGGCGACGCAGTCACAACCAGGAACGCTGGTGGCCGGTTCGATGGGCCCGGTGGGGGGACTTCTCAAGCCTTACGGCCCGTTGACCGTTGACGAGGTGCGGGAGGCTTACGCCGAGCAGGCGCAAGCCCTGACCGGCGCGGGCGTGGACTTGCTGGTGATCGAAACGCAATTCTCGCTCGAGGAGGCCAAAGCTGCCCTCGAAGCCGCGCGCCAGGCTGGCGATTTGCCGGTGGTGGTCAGCTTTAGTTACGACCGCGGCACGCGCACGAGGATGGTCGCGCAATCGGCGACCAATATG